>NZ_KV810986.1:42533-81048 GCF_001812965.1 Actinomyces sp. HMSC075C01 | reverse complement strand
ATCCGAAACTCCCAGAAGTCATGAGACAACACAGAATCCCCGGTGAGGCGGCAGAGCCCTGCTTCCACATGGGGCGTGCACCACATCTAGATGGTTGAGAAATAAACATAGACCTCTCCAGTTCTCTCAGTACACAAGAAATCATTGAATACCAGTGTTGAGAACAGGGAGGACGTCTTATGCAGTTCGGAATCTTCACGGTTGGAGACATCACCACTGACCCGGCCACCGGCAAGGCCCCCAGTGAGCACCAGCGCATCAAGAACACCGTCGAGATGGCAGTCCTGGCCGAGCAGGCGGGTCTGGACTCCTTCGCCACCGGGGAGTACCACAACCCGCCCTTCGCGCCGTCGTCACCCACGACCCTGCTGGCCAACATCGCTGCACGCACGGACAAGATGCTCCTGACCACCGCGACCACTCTTATCACCACCAACGACCCAGTGCGTCTGGCTGAGGAGTACGCCTACCTTCAGCACCTCTCCGACGGACGCGTCGACCTCGTGATGGGGCGAGGCAACACCGGCCCCGTCTACCCCTGGTTCGGCAAGGACATCCGCAAGGGCATCTCGCTCGCGGTGGAGAACTACGACCTGCTGCGCCGCCTGTGGCGCGAGACCAACGTGGACTGGGAGGGTGAGTTCCGCACCGCGCTGCAGGACTTCACCTCCATGCCTCGCCCGCTCGACGGCGTCCCGCCCTTCGTATGGCACGCCTCCATCCGCTCGCCGCAGATTGCCGAGCAGGCCGCCTACTACGGAGACGGCTACCTGCACAACAACATCTTCTGGCCCATCGACCATGTCAAGAAGATGGTCGACCTCTACCGCGAACGCTTCGCTTTCTACGGCCACGGCAAGCCCGAGCAGGCGATCGTGGGTCTGGGTGGACAGATCTTCGCCGCGAGGAACGAGGCCGAGGCCATCGAGCGCTACACCCCCTACTTCCGTAACACCTACGTCTACCAGGGGAGTCGCTGGAGGGGACCGAGCCTCCGGCTGAAAAGCCCTTCTCCATGTCCAACGAGTTCGACCCGCTCACGGGCCGGAAGGTGAGGATCTGAGATGGCATGGGAAACCTTCGACATGACGAGTGACAAGCAGGAGATGGATGACATGACCGCTGACACGACTACGCCCATCGCCTCGTCCGGGGGCACCCAGTCCCTGGCCGGATCGCCGACCGCTGTCTTCGCGGCCAGTGAGGACTTCGGCGCGGCCTGGCAGACGCCGTCATCCTCCGAGAGGCCCGAGGCTCCCTTGAACGAGCGCGTGGCCAGGGCAGGGCGGGAGCTGGCCACACTCATGGAGCGCTTCCCGCGCCAGGCGCCGGTTGACCCGTTGGCCGACTTCGCGCCCATGGGGGCGCTTCTCGCAGGTCGCTGAAGGCGCGATCCCGAGAGCTTGGAGGACAGGAGCCGACTCGAGTGAGCCCGAGTCGATCACCCCGATGGGGTCGACGTGGCGAGGGACGTCGTGGGTGGAATAACGGCGGCATCCCCGACGTTACTCGCCGGTGTTTCGTTAGGCACTGCGCGAATGGGCTGCTATGCTGACGCCGTCGGCCGCGCGGATTGCACCACGCCGCTGACCGCACCAGCCCCGGACCTGAGGCTCAGGCCTCAGCAGAAGCCGGCAGTGCATGACCCACCCCGTGAATGATTCCGGGGAAGTCTCCCCAGTTGAACGTCTCCTCCCGCGGAGCGTCATCACACCGTTAGGACACTCGTGACCGAGACCTCCAGCGCCCAGCCCTCGCTTTCCACCATGCGTCTGGCCGAGCTTCAGTCGCTCGCCAGCTCCATGGGGCTCACGGGCACCTCCCGCATGCGTAAGAGTGAGCTCGTCGCCGCCATCCGTCAGGCACGCAGCTCCTCCTCCGCCTCCACTCCCGACTCCCACAGTGCGTCGAAGAGCTCGCCCGACGCCGGGGCGACCGACGCCGCCGACTCCTCTGCCTCCACCTCATCAGCCAGTGAGGACTCACCCGAGCAGCCCCGGGCTGCCGCCTCAGGAGGCTCCCGCCGCCGCCGTGCCACCGCGGCCTCCGGTGCCCCCGAGGAGCGTCAGCCCGCGCCGGCCCTCGACCTGGGCCTTGAACTGCCCGATCGCTCCGGCCCCTCCGGCAGCGGCTCGGACAGCAGCTCCGGCCGTGACGAGGAGCGCCCCGCACGCAGTCGGTGGCGTGAGCGCGCCGAGCGCTCCGAGACCGCTGATGGTGACGACCGCGACTCCTACGGCCGCTCGGAGCGGGGCGATCGCTCCTCGCGCGATCAGTTCCGCCGTGGCCGCCGGCGCGTCCAGGCCTCCGCTGGCGCCCCCGAGAACCAGGAGCGCGCCTCGCGCGAGCCCCGTACCGACTCGCCCGAGGACCACGCCGACGCCAAGGCCGCTCTCATGCGGGACCTGGCCGACGCCACCGGGACCTCCGTCGTCGAGCCCCAGGAGCGTTCGCGCCGGGGCCGTGACGGCAACGATGACTCCGACGGCTACGACGACGAGCGCGGGGGGCGTCGTCGTCGGGGCCGCAAGCGCGGACGCGACCGCTTCGACCGCGATGACCGCGACTCCGGCCGCGAGGGCCGGGACGGCTCCGCGGGGCGCGGCCACCGCAACCAGCCGCGCGAGGACGAGGTCCTCCTGCCGGTCGCCGGCATCCTGGACGTCACCGACAACCAGCACGCCTACCTGCGCACCTCCGGGTACCTGCCCGGCCCCAAGGACGTCTACGTCTCCAACCAGCTCATCAAGGACAACGGGCTGCGTGCCGGCGACGCCGTGACCGGCTGGGTCCGTGAGGGCGGGGAGTCCTCCACGACCCACCAGGGCGGGCGCAACAACCGCCGTCAGAACCGGGCCGGCCGGGTCAAGTACAACCCCATGGTCAGCGTCGAGACCGTCAACGGCATGGACGCCGAGCGCTCCAAGCGCCGCCCCGAGTTCGCCAAGCTCACCCCCCTCTACCCCCAGGAGCAGCTGCGTCTGGAGACCACGCCCAAGGCCGTCACCCCGCGGATCATCGACCTGGTCTCGCCCATCGGCAAGGGGCAGCGCGGGCTCATCGTCTCCCCGCCCAAGGCGGGTAAGACGATCGTCCTGCAGCAGATCGCCAACGCCATCAGCGTCAACAACCCCGAGGCCCACCTCATGGTCGTGCTCGTCGACGAGCGCCCCGAGGAGGTCACCGACATGCAGCGCACGGTCAAGGGCGAGGTCATCGCCTCCACCTTCGACCGCCCCGCCTCCGACCACACGATCGTGGCCGAGCTGGCCATCGAGCGCGCCAAGCGCCTCGTGGAGCTGGGCCAGGACGTCGTCGTGCTGCTGGACTCCATCACCCGGCTCGGGCGCGCCTACAACCTGGCGGCCCCGGCCAGCGGTCGGATCCTCTCCGGTGGTGTGGACGCTTCCGCCCTCTACCCGCCCAAGCGCTTCTTCGGGGCGGCCCGCAACGTGGAGAACGGCGGCAGCCTGACCATCCTGGCCACGGCCCTGGTGGAGACCGGCTCCAAGATGGATGAGGTCATCTTCGAGGAGTTCAAGGGGACCGGAAACATGGAGCTGCGGCTGTCGCGCCAGCTCGCCGACAAGCGCATCTTCCCGGCTGTGGACGTGGCGGCCTCCGGCACTCGTCGCGAGGAGCTGCTCATCGACCCCGCCCAGCTCAAGATCATGTGGCGCCTGCGCCGCCTCTTCGCCGGGCTGGAGCAGCAGCAGGCCATCGAGCTGGTGCTCTCCAAGCTCAAGGACACCCAGTCCAACGCCGAGTTCCTCATGGTGCTGTCCAAGACCACCCCGGCCGGCACCTCCCTGGCCGACGGCGAGGGCGAGTAACGCAACCGGCCAGGTGCCCGGTCTCACGCGGTAAAACCGTTGCACGGGCCGGCGGCCGGTGGCATAGTCTGCTGCTGGCCTCCGGTTCACCCTCGCTCCCGCGTGGGACCCGGGACCCTCTGACGCTTAAGGAGAAACCTATGAAGCAGGGCATCCACCCCGACTACGTGGCCACCACGGTCACGTGCACCTGTGGCAACACCTTCGAGACCCGCTCTACCGTCACCTCCGGTGAGATCCGCGTGGACGTGTGCTCGGCCTGCCACCCGTTCTACACCGGCAAGCAGAAGATCCTCGACACCGGTGGCCGCGTTGCCCGCTTCGAGGCCCGGTACGGCAAGCGCAGCAAGTAGCCGCGTCTCACGACGCCGGCGGCCGGCTCCCAGAGTCGCCGTCGGCGTCGTTTGCATATCGCACGAGTGCCGCTGGTGCCCGTCAGCACGACTCCTAGCCAGTGAAGGAACCCGAGTCCATGAGTGAGGACTTCTCCGCCGCAGAGCCGCTCCTGGCCGAGTACGCGGACATCGAGGCCGAGATGGCCGGGCCCGCGGCCGCTGACCCCGGTGCCATGCGACGGCTGGGGCGCCGCTACGCCGAGCTGGGCAGGGTCGTGTCCGCCTACCGGGCCTGGCAGTCGGCCAGCGCCGACCTGGCCGACGCCCGCGAGCTGGCCGTGGAGGATGAGGACTTCGCAGCCGAGGTGCCGGCCCTGGAGGCCGCCGAGGCCGCTGCCGGGGAGCGCCTGCGCGAGGTCCTTGTGCCCCGGGATCCTGACGACTCCCGCGACGTCATCATCGAGGTCAAGGCCGGTGAGGGCGGTGAGGAGTCGGCGCTGTTCGCCTCCGACCTGGCCCGCATGTACTCCCGCTACGCCGAACGGCAGGGGTGGGCCGTGGAGGTCCTGGACGCCACCGACTCCGACCTAGGCGGTTACAAGGACGTGCGCCTGGCCATCAAGGCCCGCGGGCCCGTGGAGCCCCAGGACGGGGCGTGGGCGCACCTGAAGTACGAGGGCGGCGTCCACCGCGTCCAGCGCGTCCCGGTCACCGAGTCCCAGGGGCGCATCCACACCTCCGCGGCCGGCGTCCTGGTCATGCCGGAGGCCGACGACCCCGGTGAGCTCCAGATCGACGCCGCCGACCTGCGCATCGACGTCTTCCGCTCCTCGGGCCCGGGAGGCCAGAGCGTCAACACCACGGACTCGGCCGTGCGCATCACGCACCTGCCCACGGGGATCGTCGTGTCCATGCAGAACGAGAAGTCTCAGCTGCAGAACAAGGAGGCGGCCATGCGGGTCCTGCGGGCCCGGCTCCTGGCCGAGCGTGCGGCGGCGGCGGCCGCCGAGGCGGCGCAGGCCCGTCGCAGTCAGGTGCGCACTGTGGACCGCTCCGAGCGCATCCGCACCTACAATTTCCCTGAGAACCGGATCGCCGACCACCGCACCGGCTTCAAGGCCTACAACCTTGACGCCGTTCTTGACGGTGATCTCGGCCCGGTGATCGCCTCGGCCATCGCCATGGACGAGGCTGAACGATTATCCCAGGTGGGTGAGGGCAGTGGTTCCTGAGTTGTGTGGCGGCGCGCCTGCGGGCGCGGTGGACCGCTACGGGCTGCGGGCGCTGGTGCGCCAGGCGGCAGGTCGGCTGGCTGCGGCCGGTGTGACCAGCCCGCAGGTCGATGCCCGAATCCTGGCCGAGCACCTGTTGGGGCGCGCCCTGCTGCTGGCCGACGGCGCCGACGGCGACTTCCCGGCCGCCTATGACGCGCTGGTGCTGCGTCGCGAGTGCCGTGAGCCCCTCCAGCACATCATCGGCCGCATGTGGCTGCGGGGCGCCGAGCTCATCAGCCGTCCCGGCGTGTTCATCGTGCGCCCGGAGACCGAGGTGGTGGCCGGGGCCGCCATTGAGGCGGCCCGCGAGGTGATGGACGGCGGCGGGGGAGTGGTCCTGACCGCCGACCTGTGCACCGGCTCGGGCGCGATCGCGGCCTGCGTCGCCAAGGAGGTGCCGGGAGCCCGGGTGGTCGCCGTTGAGGTCAGCGAGACCGCCGCGTCCCTGGCCCGCGAGAACTGTGAGCGGCTGGTGCCCGGTCGGGTTGAGGTGATTCACGCCGACGCCACCGACCCGCTGGTCCTTCACGACCTCAACGGGCAGGTCGACGTCGTCGTCTCCAACCCGCCCTACGTTCCAGCCGGCGCCGTGGAGGACGCCGAGACGGCCCAGCACGAGCCCACTGTGGCGCTCTATGGCGGGGGCCCTGACGGGCTGGAGATTCCGATTGACGTCTTGGTGCGCTCGGTCGCGCTGCTGCGCACCGGCGGGGTGCTCGTCATGGAGCACGACCACGAGCAGGGGGCGCTGCTGCGCGCGGCCGCGCTCGGGGCCGGGTTCAAGCAGGCCGAAACCGGCCAGGACCTCACCGGCCGCGACCGCTACCTGCGCGCCGTGCGGTAGGTATTTCGGTAGGCGAGGCAAAGATGGCTGGGCCGCCTACCGCCTCGGCGGCCGACGTAGTTGGTTCTCTGGTCATCGTTCCGCGGTTCTGAGAGAATAGCTCTGTGACTGTGAAAGTGGCAATCGATACCAAGGCGCTATCGGAGGCATGCGCCAGGTTCGGTGTTGCGCGATTGCGTGTCTTCGGATCAGTGCTTACCGATCATTTTGATCCCCAAGCCAGCGACATCGACTTTCTTGTCGACTTCCAGACGGGCCGGGAGGATCGATTCGCGGACTTCTTCGGCCTGCAGGATGAGTTGACGAGGATCTTCGGAAGAAAGATTGACCTGGTCGTTGCTGAGTCGGTCAAGAATCCTTACTACAAGTCCTCGGTGCTGAGGGGTGCCGAGGATGTCTATGCGGCCTGAGCGACGGCGTTAGATTTGGGTTGATCTTGGCGTCGCGGGTACTTGTGATGGCACCGTGATGCTTGCTCGCATTCGGTGAGCTGAGGTGTCGCGGATTGAGCGTGTGTGGGCTCGTCCTTCAAGGGCCTGGAGGTCGTGGCCGTTCTGTTCAAGACGTGGTGGTGTAGGTGGCCTAGGGTGCCGCTATGGCACTACGACTTGGATTCATCGGCATCGTGACTCGCGACATGTCTGCCTCACTCTCCTTCTACCGTCTGCTTGGAGCGCCCGTCCCCGAAGGGAACGACGAGCCTCATGTCGATACCAGACTTGACGACGGCACCGTTCTGGCGTGGGACACCATCGATCTCATTCGCAGCCTCGACCCTGGTTATGAGTCGCCCTCGGGAGGTCACCGCATCGCCCTGGCCTTCGATCAGGGGACGGTGAGTGCCGTGGACGATACCTATGCCAGGCTCGTCCAAGCAGGATACGAAGGCCGCACCAAGCCATGGGATGCTCCCTGGGGACAGCGCTACGCCACGGTGCTCGATCCTGACGGCAACAGCGTCGACCTCTTCGCGGCCTTGGAGAACTGAGCCGGCGTCGCCCCGACCAAGCGCGTGAACTCACGAGTCATATGTGACTGATCCGCATAACCCGTAGTCACTGACACATCGGCCAGTGAAAGTCCCCGCTGGAGAAGCGAGCGGGCCTGGAGCGACCGCCCGACACGTACCAGAGTGGCGTACCCGTAGCCGAAGGTCTCCAGCATTCATCTGCGCAGCGTGCGCTCCGACCAGTCCAGAGCCCGGGCGGCATCTCGGGCTGACGCTCCGGTCCGGGCGAGTCGGTGCGCCGTCGTCACCCACGGCTCCGCCTGGTCAACAAGCAGCTCAGAGAGCACGAGATCGGGCCGGGAAGCGTTGCTCGCTCGCATCATCAGGTCGTACAAGGCAACCGCCTCCGACCCCAACGCGGTACGCAGCTCCACTACTCGGTTCCTCAGCTCACCGAGCGCAACGGGCAGGACCTTGCGAGCGGTGCCCGCCTCCAACCTCAAACCGACAGTCGGCTGAATGCCGTCGGCGGGAGCGTGGATGACACGAGTCTGCGGGCCGCACAGGAGTACCTGCTCGCTGCGGACGATGAGGTCGACGCATCCGTCAGCGGGAACGATGGCGGCGCTGCCGCCCGCCGATTGCCAGAGCGTGCGCTGCTCACTCAGAACCGTCTCGGAGTACACCTCTCTATCGTGGAGCCGTGAGCGATGCGAGTCCAGAGACCTGTCGAGGATGGACCGTCAGAGTGGATCCGGCACTGTGCGTATACGCGCGTGGGGAAGTATTAGCGAGCTCAGAAGTTGTCGCCGTCCTTGGTTGATAGCTGCTCTGCCGATTCGTGGATCACCGTCGTGGCGTCCTCCAAGAACTCAATGAGCTGATCGACCCGGCTCTCGGGCCAGCCGTCCACCAGGGCGGTCAGTCTCCGGTTGGCGGGCAGGAATATCTCGGCAAGACGATCAGCGCTTGTGGCGTGGATGGTGAAGGATCGCAGGTCCGTCTCACTGGGGCGACGCTCAACCCATCCATCGCGGACGAGTCGCCGCAGCACACTCGTCATTGTTGTCGTCCCCATCCGAGTGCGGCGGGCGAGGGCAGTGGGGGTCTGCGGACCGTCGCGGTGCAGGGCGTCGAGTACCGCAAGATCACTGTCGTTGAGCCCAGTTTTCGCAGCGACAGCGCGATTGCTGGCGGCGAGCTCGCTATTCATGGCGCGCAGCGCCCGGATGAGACGCTGATCGTGAATCCCTCTGCCCAAGCGGCCCTCCTGATCGAGGTGAACATGGATGAGTGTCAGGATAGATCGATGACGAGCTTGCCGCGGACGTGGCCCTTTGCCAGCTCGGTGTAGGCGGCGCGAATCTGCTCCACTGTGAAGGAATAGGTGTGGGCGACCTCAACCTTGATGGCGTCGTCCGCCACCAGCTGTGCCACCTTCTCGAGGTCGCGGCGTCCGTTACTGTGTCGTGAGCCGGTGAACTGCGCGCCCCTGAGGATCGCCGCGGGCGAGGGAACCAGAGTGCCAATGGAACGGCCCGTCAGCCCAAGATCGCGGCCAAGTCGTACGTAGGTACCGCCGTAGCAGTCCAGGAGCTTGGTGACAGGTGAGGGAGCCGCTTCGCGAACCCGGCTGGTCAGATTCTCACCGTAGGTGACTGGAATGGTCCCCAAGGAGCGGAGGTAGTCCACATTGCGGGCGCCGGCGATTCCGATGACGGTCGCGCCTCGGCTCACGGCCAGCTGAGAGGCGACCGAACCCACACCGCCTGCGGCGGCACTGATGACAATGACATCGCCCTCGCGCAGGTTCAGCTGCCTGAATGCGCCGCACGCGGTCTGCGAGGCCACACCCAGACAGGCCGCCTGCGTGAAGGACAGCGGGGCCGGCTTCTTGACGACGCCGTCGGCGGGCGCTACCAGCTCGGTGGTGAGTGCCCCGCGGGTGTCGGCCTGACCGGGAGCACTTCGCAAGGTACCCAGCACGGCATCGCCCACGGAGAGGTCGGTGACGTTGGTACCGACTGCGTCGATGACTCCCGCGAAGTCTCGGGCCACGCCCCTGGGGAAACGGGAGGATGCGCCCTCCAGCCACCGTCGAGGATGAATGACGTGCTGAACCCGTTCAAGCCCTCGCAGGTCGCCTTCGAAGGTCTTGAAGTCGAGGGGATTGAGCCCGACGGCGCGCACCGCGACGCGTACCTCTGCGTCACCGGGTGCCTGCGCCGGGCGCTCGGCCTCCTCCAGGACCTCTGGTCCGCCGAACCTGCGGTACTCGATCGCTCGACCCATGGAAGCCTCCCCGGACTCTCGCGACAGCGAGATGCTGCGCTCACATCCAACTACTACGTGGAACGTATAGTACGAGGTTCGTACTAGGTGGGCAAGGAAGTGTCCTTGGGCGGGCTCTGTGGTCCCTTCGAGGAGAGGTTGCTCAGTCGAGCGGCCGCGGCTTGCCGCTGATGCCAGGGGCGTGTCGTAGTGACTCGTTGTCCTGTGGAGGCAGGCGCTGACCCGTGCCCTCTCAGCTGTTCTGCCAGGCGGCGGTCGCCTCCATGAGCGCCATGTAGTCCTTCTCCCCGGCGTTGAGGAAGACCTGCTCCCAGGCGTCGGCCATCGCATCGGGCACGAGCCCGGTAATCCGCATGACCTCCGCAGTGAAGGGAACCGCGTGAATGCCTGAGGCCGTGGTGACACCCCGGTCAGTCACCACTGGCGCCTCCACGTAGTGGGTGCCGCCGCGGTACCCACTGGCCTCCAGGTAGGAGGCGGCATTCGAGGTGTGGAGGCGCGCGTCCAGGAAACCACCGCGGGCCAGCAGAAGCGTGGCACCGCAGATGGCCGCCACCGGAATCTCCTGTTCCACGAGGCGGCCTACGGTTTCGATGAGCCGCTCGTGTCCGGCCGCGTAGTGGTCCCCTCCAGGGATGACCAGGGCCGCGAGCGAACCATCGTCGGCCAGTGCATTCAGGGCGTCGAGATCGGACTCAGGCGTCAGCGGCAGGTTCCCGAGCGTGCGCACCGGCTCCAGCCCGTCGCCCACAAGCAGCAGCCGAAAGCGCCCGGGTTTGAGCTGCTCCGCGCCCGCGACCTGAGTGGTGAGGTAGGCGTACTCCCAGTCCGCCATGGTCTCGGTCGTGTACAAGGCGATGGTGCGCATCTCGGTTCCTCTCTCAGCGGCTTTCGCAACCTGTTCACAACGTACTGTGAAGGCCGGCAGTGCGGCGGGGAAAGCGGAACGTGTCGGTGGCCTGGCCTAGGCTTGGTCTCACGATGAACGCGATGAACTCCCTCTTCGGCGCCCTGCCCATGCCCGGCTCCGGCGGTGCGGCCACGCCGCCGCCCGAGGCCGCGCTACCCGCCCTCATCCCCACCGCAGGCTCCTTCGACGACGACTCCTGGGCCGAGGTCGAGGCCCCGGAGGAGGACTGGGGTCCCGAGGACGCCCCACCGCCCGAGGACGAGTCCGCCGCGGCCCCCACTTGGGAGGAGCACCAGGACGAGGTCTCCGCCCTGGTCGCCCGCGCCCAGGCCAGTGCTGCCGCGGCCCGCGCCCGGGCCGGCGGCGCCGTGTCCTCGGGCCAGCCCTCCGGCCGGCCCTGGGGGGTGACGGTCTCAGACCCGGCCGAGCTGCTCTCCGGCCTCAACCCCGCCCAGGAGGCCGCCGTCACCCACGCCGGCGCCCCCCTGCTCATTATCGCCGGCGCGGGCTCGGGCAAGACCCGGGTCCTGACCCACCGCATCGCCCACCTCATCGCCACCGGCCGCGCCCGCCCCGGCGAGATCCTGGCCATCACCTTCACCAACAAGGCAGCCGCCGAGATGCGTGAGCGCGTCACCGCCCTGGTCGGGCCCGCCGGCGAACGCATGTGGGTCTCCACCTTCCACTCCGCCTGCGTGCGCATCCTGCGCCGCGAGCACGAGGCCGCCGGCCTGCGCTCCACCTTCTCCATCTACGACGCCGCCGACTCCACCCGCCTCATCACCCTCATCGTGCGCGAGCTGGGCATCGACCCCAAGCGCTTCACCCCCAAGACCTTCGCCCACCGCATCTCCGACCTCAAGAACGAGCTCATCACCCCGGCCCAGTTCGCCGAGCGCGCCGTCACCTCCAACCCCCTCGAACGCCACCTCGCCGAGGTCTACCGCGCCTACGCCCAGCGCCTGAATGCCGCCAACGCCCTGGACTTCGACGACATCATCATGCGCACCGTCGCCCTGCTCCAGACCCGCCCGGCCGTGGCCGAGATGTACCGGCGCCGCTTCCGCCACATCCTGGTCGACGAGTACCAGGACACCAACCACGCCCAGTACGTCCTCGTGCGCGAGCTCGTCGGCGGCCCTGGCACCTCCGGGGCCGGCTCGGCCCTGCCGCCGGGCGAGCTCACCGTCGTCGGCGACTCCGACCAGTCCATCTACGCCTTCCGCGGCGCCACCATCCGCAACATCGAGGAGTTCGAGCAGGACTACCCCTCGGCGCGCACCATCCTGCTGGAGCAGAACTACCGCTCCACCCAGAACATCCTCTCGGCCGCCAACGCCGTCATCTCCCGCAACAGCGGCCGGCGTGAGAAGAACCTGTGGACCGCCGCCGGCGACGGCGCCCCCATCACCGGCTACGTCGCCGACTCCGAGCACGACGAGGCCCGCTGGATCAGCCAGGAGGTCGACCGCCTGGCCGACGAGCACGGCGTGCGCCCCCGCGACGTCGCCGTCTTCTACCGCACCAACGCCCAGTCCCGGGCCCTCGAAGAGGCCTTCATGCGCGCCGGCCAGCCCTACAAGGTCATCGGCGGCACCCGCTTCTACGACCGCCGCGAGATCAAGGACGCCATCGCCTACCTGCGCGCCGTCGACAACCCCGACGACGACGTCAACCTGCGCCGCATCCTCAACGTCCCCAAGCGCGGCCTGGGTGACAAGGCCGAGGGCGCCCTGGCCGAGCACGCCGCCCGCTACTCCGTCTCCTTCGGGCAAGCCGTCGCCGACGCCGCCGGAGCCCCCCGCGAGGCTCAGACAGGCGAGACCGAGGAGACCGGCGGGCAGGCCCCCTCCACCGCAGGGGCCGGCGAGCCGCCCGAGGTCGAGGGCCTGACCACCCGGGCCCGCAACCAGGTGCGCGGCTTCCACGAGCTGCTCACCACCCTGCGCCACATGGTCACCGCCGGAGACGGCGTCGCCGACGTTCTCGACTCCGCCCTGGACGCCTCCGGTTACCTCGCCGAGCTGCGCGCCAGCGACGACCCCCAGGACGCCACCCGCGTGGAGAACCTCGCCGAGCTGCACTCCGTGGCCAGCGACTTCCAGGCCGCCAACCCCGACGGCACCCTGGCCGACTTCCTCGAACGCGTCTCACTCGTGGCCGACTCCGACCAGCTCCCGCCCAGCGCCGACCTGGAGGACGAGGACGCCCGGCAGGCCGAGGAGCAGGGCCAGATCACCCTCATGACCGTCCACACCGCCAAGGGCCTGGAGTTCCCGGTCGTTTTCGTCACCGGCATGGAGGACGGCACCTTCCCCCACGCCCGCTCCCTGACCGAGGAGACCGAGCTCGCCGAGGAACGGCGCCTGGCCTACGTGGCCCTCACCCGCGCCCGCGAGCGCCTCTACCTCACCCGCGCCGCCGTGCGCTCGGCCTGGGGAGCCGCCAACGCCATGCCCGCCTCCCGCTTCCTCGACGACGTTCCGGCCGAGACCATCGACTGGAAGCGCCTGGCCTCCTCCATGGAGGCGCTGCGCGGCGGCGGCACCGGCTGGGGCAGCAGCTGGGGCGAGGGCGGCTTCGGCTCGGGCGGACGGCGCTCGGGCGCCTCCCGGCAGAGCGCCTACTCCGACGACGATGACTTCGCCCCACCCGTGGGCGCAGGCACCAAGCGCTCGGGCAAGCTGGGGCGCGTGGAGACCGCCCAGGACCGGGCCGCCAAGCGCGTCTCCGCCCGTCTCGAGGCTCGCGGCAAGCAGAGCGACTCCTCACCGGCCGCCGCATCACAGGACCTGCCCGCAGCCGTCGCCGGGCTGAGGACCGGTGACCAGGTGCGCCACGACTCCTACGGGGTGGGCACCGTCGTCGGCCTGGAGGGCAAGGGGCGGTCCCTGACCGCCCGCGTCGAGTTCGTCATCGACGGCGCCCCCACCACCAAGCGCCTCATTCTGCGCTACGCCCCCGTCGCCAAAATCTGACGGATCCATCCTTCGCCCACCTCCCGCGGTATCGGACACCGTGCTGAGATCCGTGGGCGCCGGTTCCTCCTGGTGGGGGAGGTGTGGCGACCGGCAGACGGGGAACACTGGGGTCATGAACGCCCCGGCCTCCTCTCCAGCGTCATCGGTAGCGCCTCGGGCGCCTCGCCTTCTGGACCGGCTCGTCCCGGTCAGTCCCCAGTGGCGCATCCCTGCGCGAAAGGCGGAGCGCCTCGGCTGGCTCCAGCTCCTTCTGGGGATCCTGGTCGTCCTCGGCGCTCAGATGATCGTCGGGCTGCTGGCGGCGGCGACTGGACTCGTGCGACACGGGGGCGGGGCGGCAGCCCGGCCGGGTGCCGCGTTCATCGTCGCGGTCAGTGCCGTGCCCCTGACCGTGCTCGGGTACTGGCTGCTGGTGCGCTTCGTCGGTGGCCGGCCCGTCATCGAGCTGGGCGGGCGCGGGGCGGCACTGCGTGAGCTCCTGGCCGGCCTGGCCATGGGTGCGCTGCTCATGTGCACCGTCATCGCGGTCCTGGCCCTGCTCGGTTCCTACCACGTAATGGATGTCGGCTGGAGCACGGGGATCCTCGTCGGCCTCCAAGCTGGTATCGTCGCCGGATTCACCGAGGAGATCCTCGTCAGAGGTGTCATGCTCCGCCTCATCGAGGGGTGGCTGGGGACCTGGTGGGCGCTGGCCATCACCGCGGCGTTCTTCGGCGCCGCCCACCTCGGCAACCCTCAAGCCACCGTCTTCGGTGCGGTGGCGATCGCACTGGAGGCGGGCATCCTGCTGGGCGCCTGCTATCTGCTCACCCGTCGTCTGTGGCTGGCGATCGGGCTGCATGCCGCCTGGAACTTCGTCCAGGGCGGCATCTTCGGCTCCGACATCTCCGGCACCGGGTCGGGACGCGGACTCATCGAGGCCCGCTTCACCGGCCCCGACCTGCTCACCGGCGGAGCCATGGGGATCGAGGCCTCCGTCGTCGCGATCATCGTGTGCACGGCGGCCGGCGTGGCCATGCTGCTGGCGGTCCGCCGGCGCGGGCTCGTTGTCCCGCCCTGCTGGCACCGCCCGCCTCAGGCCGCACTGGACGGCACACAGCCGGCCTAGGATCGGTCACGAAACCAGGACGGAGCACCTTGTGTTCGTATCATAGGGCGCGCGGTCGTACCCTCTACCCCTCGAACGCGAGGCTCAAGGTACGACCGCGACGTTGAGCACCGTGGGCGGTGACGGCGTGAGTCGACCGCAACCGGATCAGCTGCGGCTCGGCACCAGGCGCACGGGGCGCCGCTCGGCCCGGAAGTCGTTGACGGGGGCCTCGGAGGCGTAGCCCAGGGCGAAGCCCGTGATGAGGCGGTAGTCCGACGGCGCCTCGAACTCGGCGTCGAAGGGGCGGCGCCAGGTGGCCAGGACCCCCAGGGGGCAGGAGTCGACGCCGTGGGCCTTGGCGGACAGGAACAGGGTCTGCAGCATGATCCCGGCGTCGAGCGCGGCGAAGGGCATGAGGCCCTGGTGGACCAGGACGAAACCGATGACCGGGGCGCCGAAGGCCTCACAGTTGCGGCGGGCGGCCGCGTCACGGGCATCGCGGTCCTTGCGGGCGATACCCATGTGCGCGTACAGCCGGCCACCGACCGCCTGAGAGTGGGGCAGCAGGTCCGCGGGGTAGGGCGCCCAGGTCCGGTAGTCACCGTCGGGCGCCTTGCCGCTCAGAGCCAGGCGGGCCATCGCCCCGCGCTCCTTGTGCTGTAGGGGGAGGGCAGCGTCGAACTCCTTGACGTAGGCCGCCCGCAGACGGTCCGCCTGCTCACCGGTGGCCAGCGCCACCATGAAGGGGCGCGTGTTCGACCAGCTCGGTGCCTGGCGGGCATCCTCCAGGATCTCCTCGATGACCTCAGGCGGTACGGGATCGGTCCGGAAGTCCCGCACGGAGTGCCGGGAAGCGGCCAGTTCGGAGAAGGCTTCGGGGTTCATTGCGGCGTCTCCTGAGGCAGGTGCTGATGGCGTGGGCCGAAGGTGGAGTCGTCCAGCTGACGCAGGACCCGGGCCGGGTTGCCCACCGCCAGGCTGCTGGCGGGAACGTCCTTGGTGACCACCGAGCCCGCGCCGATGACGCAGTCGTCCCCGATGGTCACGCCGGGGCACACGATGACCCCGCCACCCAGCCACACGTTGTCCCCGATCGTGATGGGATCGGCCGCCTCCAGGGAGCAGGCGCGCGGCGTCGGCTCCAGGGGGTGCACCGGCGTGAGCAGCTGGACGTTCGGGCCGACCTGGCAGTGCGCGCCGATACTGATCCTGGCGACGTCGAGGGCCACGAGCCCGTAGTTGACGAAGGTCCCCTCACCCACGGCGATGTTGTCCCCGTAGTCCACGCGCACCGGCGGCAGCAGGCGAGCCTGATCGCCCAGCCCCGGGATCGCTGAGCGCAGCAGGTCCCAGCAGTCCTCCTCACCCTCGGCGAAGGCCCGCTCGAAACGGTGGAGCATCGTGCGGGCGTGGGCGGCGATCCTGGCGTTGTCCGGGTCGTCGGAGACGTACCAGTCACCGGCGAGCATGCGCTCGCGGTTGGTGCGCTCGTCGCCGACGAAGTAGGGCTCGGCCTCCGGGAAGCGCGGGGTGGGACTCTCACTCATACCCAGCAGCCTAGCGGCGGCCGGATGCGCCCGTCGGTCCGTTCGAGCCGACCCGCCGGAGTCGGTGCTCGGAGCCTGTTCAGGAGTGGGGAAGCACCTCGGCCACGGCCGCACGCAGCGTCTCCGGCAGGCCCAGGGCCTCGAGCTCACCCAGCAGGGCGGTTCCGCTCAGGCCCCGCTGCACCGCGTCCCAGGCCAAGTCCTTGGCCATGTACTCCACTCGCGCCCCGTCCAGGATCGCGTGGACCTCATTGCGCCAGTCGGCCGGGGAGTGCTCCGTGCCGCGAAGGACCAGCTGGACACCGTCGATGAGGTCCTGGCGGCTCAGCTCCTCCAGGTGCACCAACGTCCCGGCCCCCAGGGTGAAGCCGTCCCCACTGACCTCCTCGGTGGCCAGCCGGCGCGCCCGCTCACCCACCCCCAGCCAGGCGCCGGTCACCCGACCGGCCAGGAGCCGCACCGTCACCAGCCGCGAGGCCGGCACGACGTCGGCCGCCCCCTCCAGGCGGATGCGCAGCACCACGTCGGCGCCGTCCTCGTCCTCCGGCCAGGTCAGCGCCATGTGGGTGCGGGCGATGCGGTCCTCCCCGGGCTGTGCCGAGCCGTCGTCCTCCTCCAGGGTGAAGCTCCCCGAGCCCCCGGGCACGACGACGATCTCCAGCTCGCGCGGATTGTCCCCGGCCGCCTCCGTCAGGTTCCCGGCCAGGGGGATCACGGAGCCGGCCCGGGCCAGCACCCCGATTCGGTCCAGGGGGCGCGACAGGCTCAGCATGCGCCCGCGCCCGCCGGTCGTGGCCTCATAGCGGCGACCCGTGGGCAGGTCGTACCAGACGCCGTCGGGCAGCCAGGTCAGTTCCCGCCCCAGACCGGTGGTCTCATCGAGCCGGCAGGTGAAGGGCACCACCAGCAGGTCCCCGAAGTAGAAGCTGCCCCGGTGCTCGTAGGCGGTCAGCTCACGCGGGTGGTCGTGGTAGACCGGGCGCACCGGAGCGATGCCCTCACTCGCCGAGCGACGCGCCCACGTGTACAGGTAGGGCACCAGCCGGTGACGCAGCCGCAGGTGAGCCTCCATCGTGGCGCGGGCGTCACGCGAGTAGCGCCAGGGCTCCTTGGAGGTGAAGCCTGAGTTCGACGAGTGCAGGCGGTTGATGGGGGAGAAGCAGCCCAGCTGGAACCAGCGGGCCGCCATCGTGTCGTCGCTGCCGCCCAGCATGTGCCCGCCGATGTCGTTGGACCACCAGAAGTAGCCGATGTTGGCGGCCGTGGCCGTGAAGCGCGGCTGGAAGCGCAGGGAGTCCCAGCTGATGATCGTGTCCCCGGAGAAGCCCACCGGGGTGCGGTGGCTCGAGGCGTCGGCGAAGCGCGAGAAGGTCACCGGGCGGCGACGCTCCACGCCACCGTCGGCCGCCGGGCGCTCGCGACCCGAGTCGAGGTAGTGGACGTGGTTGAGCATCCACAGCGGATCCAGGCCGGGAACCGTCGTGGAGCCGCCCTGCTGCCAGTCCAGCCACCAGAAGTCCACTCCCTCGTCCTCCAGGGGATGGTGGAGGCGCGAGAGGTAGGAGCCCACGAAGTCCCGGTCGGCGATGTTGAAGGGCACGTCCTCTCCGGTACTCGCATCCAGGCCCAGGTCGGCGCAGACCTCCTCATAGGCCTCCTCGTGGCGGCGCACCCCCTGGGCCGGGTGCACGTTGAGCGTGGTGAGCATGCCCCGCTCGTGCAGGCCGGCCAGGAAAGCCGCAGGGTCCGGGAACAGCTCCCGGTTCCAGGTGTAGCCGGTCCAGCCCGTGCCGATCGCCGGGTCGATGTCGGTGACATGCCAGTCCATGTCGATGACGGCCACGGAGAAGGGCAGCTCCTCGGCGACGAAGCGGTCCATGAGCGCCAGGTACTCCTGGTCGCTGTAGGGGTGGTAGCGGCTCCACCAGTTGCCCAGCAGCGCCCGCGGGATGAGGGGGCTCGGCCCGGTGAGGCGGAAGAAGTCCCGCAGCGCCTCCTGGTAGTCCTGGCCGTAGCCGAAGACGTAGAGGTCCTGCGCCCCGTCGGCCAGGCGGTTGCCGGGCTCACGGGGCTGGACCCACTCGTCCTGGGTGAGCAGCAGCGAGGCCGAGTCGTCCAGGGCGGTGATGCCGCTCAGGCTCAGCAGGCCCGGGCCGAGGGCGATGGCGCCGTCGGCCTCATCAAGGGTGCGGGTGGTGCCGCCCAGGTTCGTCGGGAAGGTCTCGGCCGGATCCCACACGTCGCCGTGGTGCCAGGTGCCGCCGTGGGCGTGCAGCGCCGTCGAGCGCAGCCTGACGCTGAGCCCGGAGGGGGAGAACCCCAGGGAGGGCACATGGGTCAGGTGCAGGTGCTCGGTGATGATCTCCAGACGGTCCTGGCCGCGCACCACCCGGAACGACGGCGTCTCACCCAGGTCGCGGTTGACGACCAGCTGGGTGGCGGCGTCGGTGAAGACGCCCGTGGGGGAGTGCTCCATGCGGATGAGCCGAGAGGTGAGCACCGTGAACCGGTAGCGGGACTCCTCCGACGAGGTCCCGGTGATGACCGCCTCAGGGCGGGCAGCGGCCGGACGCGGAGTGTCAGGGGCATCGCGGAGAGGAGAAACCAACAGTCGGCCTTTCACAACAGGGATCGTCGCAGGCAGCGACGGGAGAGGCGGCGCCCTGAATGAGACGCGAGAACTCATCTTAATCGGCCCTGGACCGCGGCGTGTTCTGACACAATCGGTACCGTCCCGCAAGGCCCCGTCAGCCCTGGCGGCGAAGCAGGGGGCAGGCCCTCACGCACCCGGCCCGCCCCGCTTACCTCGCGTCCCCTCTGGTCGGTTGGAAGGAAGTCACCCGTGACCTCTCCCGCACCCCTCGTTGTCTCCGCCCGCCACGTCGGCGACGATCCGGACTGGTGGCGCCGCGCCGTCGTCTACCAGGTCTATCCCCGCTCCTTCGCCGACTCCGACGGTGACGGGATCGGCGACATCCCCGGCCTGACCAGCCGCCTGGGTCACCTCGACGAGCTGGGCGTCGACGTCGTGTGGCTCAGCCCCGTCTACCGCTCCCCTCAGGACGACAACGGCTACGACATCTCCAACTACCAGGACATCGACCCCCTCTTCGGCTCCCTGGCCGACCTCGACGCCCTCATCGAGGGACTCCACTGCCGCGGCATGCGCCTGGTCATGGACCTCGTCGTCAACCACACCAGCGATGAGCACCCCTGGTTCACCGCCAGCCGCTCCTCGAAGGACGACCCCAAGCGCGACTGGTACATCTGGCGTCCCGCCCGGCAGGTCGATGGGCTCGCCCCCGGGCAGCCGGGAACCGAGCCCACCAACTGGGGGTCGGCCTTCTCCGGGTCGGCCTGGGCCTGGGACGAGGACACCCAGGAGTTCTACCTGCACCTCTTCTCACCCAAGCAGCCCGACCTCAACTGGGAGAACCCGCAGGTGCGTCGCGCCATCCACGAGATGATGACCTGGTGGCTGGACCGCGGCGTCGACGGCTTCCGCATGGACGTCATCAACTTCATCTCCAAGACCTACCCGCTCACTGACGCGCCCCAGGGCGAGGGCGACCTCTACGGCAACGCCTTCGCCGCCGTCGCCAACGGGCCCCGTATCCACGAGTTCCTGCACGAGATGAACCAGCAGGTCCTCGCGCCCCGACCCGGCCACATCCTCACCGTCGGGGAGATGCCCGGGGCCACGAGCGCCGAGGCCGCCCTCTACACCGACCCCGCCCGAGGCGAGCTCGACATGGTCTTCCAGTTCGAGCACGTCAGCCTCACCGACGGACCCGGCGGCAAGTTCGACCCTCAGCCCCTCGACCTCGTCACCCTCAAGCAGAACCTGGCCCACTGGCAGGCCGCCCTCGCCCCCGCCACGACCCCCACCGGCGCCGTGAGCGCGGAGAAGGGATGGAACTCCGCCTACTGGGACAACCACGACCAGCCCCGCGCCGTCTCCCGCTTCGGCGACGACGACCCCGCCTGGCGCGTCCGCTCGGCCAAGACCCTCGCCACGATCCTCCACACCCACCGCGGCACCCCCTACATCTACCAGGGCGAGGAGCTGGGCATGGCCAACACGGTCTTCCGCGGCATCGAGGACTACCGGGA
Organism: Actinomyces sp. HMSC075C01; assembly: GCF_001812965.1. NCBI lineage: Bacteria > Bacillati > Actinomycetota > Actinomycetes > Actinomycetales > Actinomycetaceae > Actinomyces > Actinomyces sp. HMSC075C01. The sequence continues at coordinate 60,880 of NZ_KV810986.1, read as the reverse complement.
CCTGGAGTCCGTCAACCACTTCCACGAGCGCGTGCGCGCCGGCGACGACCCGGCCGCCGTCCTGGCTGGCATCGCCCCCGTTTCCCGGGACAACGCCCGCACCCCCGTCCACTGGGACAGCAGCGAGAAGGCCGGGTTCACCACCGGCGAGCCCTGGATCGCCCTGGCCCCCGACCACGGCACCGTCAACGCCGCCGCCCAGGTGGGAGTACCCGGCAGCGTCTTCGAGCACTACCGCCGCCTCATCGCCCTGCGGCACGACGACGACGCCCTCGCCCTGGGGACCTTCCGGCTCCTGGCGGCCGACCACCCCACCGCCTGGGTCATCCTGCGTCAGTGGCGCGCCCCCGAGGCACAGGGCGGCGGCATCGAGCAGCTGCTGCTCATCGCCCAGTGCGCCCGCGAGGACCTGCCCCTGACCGGGCAGGGCGGCCTGCTGGCGGCGCTTGCGGCCGAGGGCCTGGAGCCAGGGGAATGGAGCGGGGCCGAGCAGGTGCTGCGCGCCGCCGACCCGGACGTCCAGCCCGGTTCGGCTCACGCAGGCCTGCCAGAGGCGCTACCGGGATGGGACTCGGTGCTGCTGCGCCGTCGGGCCTGAGGAGGTCGGGGGCGCGCTACGCCCGCCCGACGGCCCCAACTGGAATAGTGCTGGTCGGCCGGTCGTTGGTCTTGGTGGACAAGCCCGCGGATATCGGAAGTAGGGGAGCACCATGGAGTTCAGCCAGGTCGTCGCCAATCGCCACTCGGTACGAGACTTCACCGACCAGCCCGTCTCCCAGGAGGATCTGGTGGACGTCATGCGCACCGCCCAGCAGGCGCCGTCATGGGTGAACTCCCAGCCCTGGCGGGTCTATGCGGCCACCGGGGCCACGCTGGCCGGGATCAAGAAGCGCCATGCCGCAGACGTCGCTGCCGGCAGGAAGGGGAACGCCGACCTCCCGGTGAAGCCTCGTACAGAGTGGTCTGCGACCACCCAGGAGAACATGGCTGCGCTCGGCGAGCAGATCGGTGCACAGCTAGGCGAGGGCATCCAGGAGTTCCAGGCATCGCAAGGACGGCTGTTCAACGCCCAGGCAGTCCTGTACGTGACGATCCCGGTCGAGTCCACTCCGTGGTCCTTCCACGACCTCGGGGCCTTCTCCACCATGCTCGTCCTGGCGGCTGCCGACAAGGGCCTCGGCGCCATCAACGCCTACGCCCTGGTCATGTACCCGGACGAGGTGCGCGAGGCCATGGGGATCGGAGCCGATGAGATCGTCGCGATCGGGATCGCGCTGGGCCATCCCGCGGACTCGGCGCTGGCGGCCTTCGCCCCCGACCGCGTCGACGTCAACGAGATCCTCACGATCAAGGACTGAGCGCAGAGGGCTGCATGCACCGCAGGCCAGGGGTGAGTCCGCCTGCCCCTGCTGTTCCACGACCAGGACCTCAATCCTCCAGTTCAGGACTAGCAGTCGCACTGGTGCGGTATTACGATTATGTAGTGCGAAAGTGAGGGGTGCGATTGGATGAGGTCGCTGTTCACCCTCGTGTCCACGAGCGCCACCCCGAGGTGAGTGCCGAGGACGTGCTGTCCGCCTGGAAGCATGCGATCCGCTCTGCGCCTCGGGTGGACGACTCTCGCACATGGGTGTCAGTGGGAATGGACGTCAAGGGGCGGTTGCTGGAGATGGTCGCTGTTCATAATGGGCGTGGAGACTGGCTTGTTTATCATGCTATGACGCCGCCCTCGAAAAAGACTCTCAAGGAACTATCTATCGACAGGAGGAGATCATGAACCGCGATCAGATGAACGCCGCCTTCGGGGTGACTGATGAGCAGCTTGATTCCTTGGCTGCCGACTATGAGGCAGGTGACTGGAAGGGGAGGCTTGGTCCTGTAGTGCAGGGTCGTCCTCGTCTGTACGAGGAAGAGATGAGGACTATTTCTTTCCGCATACCTGCCTCGCGTTTACAGGCCATCGATGCGCACGCTGAGCGTAACGGCAAGAGTCGGTCGGAGTTTCTTCGCCAAGCCATTGATGATGCCCTTCTCGCTGGTTAGAAGACTGGTGATGGCACTCTTCTACGTCGGTCCAGGAGGAGGATGAGGGCGGCGACCGCGGCGGCGCCGGTGAGCAGGATCGCCGCGTTGAGCCACGAGATCTCGAAGTCTGGCAGGTTCTCGCTCTGAAGCTGGCCGATGAACAGGCTCAGGGCGTTACCGCTGACGTGCAGGCCCAGGGCGAAGAACACCGACCGCAGTCGCACCACCGACCAGCCGGCGAGCAGCCCGAAGAGCACCTTGTGGAGGACCTGCCAGGCGTAGCCCTTGAGACTGGTGTCGGAGGTCAGCCAGGTCGGCAGGTGCAGTGCGGTGAAGGACGCCGTCGTCATCAGCACAGCGGCCGCTGGCCCGTAGCGCTCGTGTATCGGTGAGAACAGGGTGCGTCTGAGCGTGATCTCCTCAGGAATCGCGTTGTAGGCGATGCCGACGCTCAGGGCGAAGGCCAGTGCGTGAAGCACCGTGGAGGTGGTGATCTCCGGCCTCCACAACGGGCCGGTGCCCGTCGGCCCCATCCAGGTGTGCAGGCCGCCGAAGGCGACTCCGCCCAGGGCTCCGGCTGCGAACAGGACGGTTCTGCTGCGTATGCCGCCACTGCTCAGCAGGTCGCGCCAGCCGCGCCGAGCCATCCCAAACCACAGGGCGAGCCCGCCCACGTGAAGGAGGACAAGCATGAGGATCCACGGTCCCCTCACGAGCGCCAGGGCCGTGCCCAGTGCCGGGGCACCTGCCAGCAGGGCGACGGCGGCAAGGGTGACGCCCTCGGAGGCGGCGGGCCGTCCGGTCTCAAAGGCGTAGGAGTCGGCCGCGCAGGGCTGTAGCGCGTGACGAGGTGGTGCGGCGTCGTAGTGACGATCCATAGTGGTTCCGATGGAGACGTGGCTGCCGGCTGCGATCCGCTCAGGAGTATATGTTTATTCGGTAGAATGATTGACCCTGACACGTCGCCGGCGGGTCCGGCTACCGGCTCCGTGAGGTCCGCAGCCGCAAGGCCACGGTGTGCCGCAGGTCAGGAGAGGTCAGCAGGGTGACCGCCAGGACGACCGTCAACAGGGCCATCAGCGTCCAGGCTCCGGCGCGGGCCAGCTCCCAGGTGAAGACGATCCCGAACACGGGGGCCCTCTGGGTGGTGGCGAGCACCGCCCCCGCGCCGGCTAACGCCAGCATCGCGACGCCGGCCTCCACCCCGCAGGCCTGCAACGCGATTGCCAGGGCCGCCCCGGCGCTCGATCCCGCAGCCAGGGAGGGGGCCAGCCGGCCGCCGGTGGCACCGGCGGCGAGCGTGAGACCGGTGAGGACCGGTTTGAGAACCACGATGCCGGCCAGCAGAGCCAGGACCGTACCCGCGGCGCCGCCGGAGACCTCCGGAACGTGAGTACTCAGAGCCATTTCCATGGCGTCGCGACCATTGCCGACGACGGCCGGGACCCACAGGCTCACCAGCCCGGTGACCAGTCCCGCCACACCGATTGCCGCCGGCAGCCACCTCAGGACGCGCATCCGGTGCGCCAGCATCCACGACCACAGTCGCCTCGCCCCCACCCCGAGCGCCGCAGCCACGGGCGCGAGCAGGACCAGCCCGAGGACGGTCCCCGACGACAGTCCTGGCGAGGCGATCTCGAAGGTGGGGTGCCCGTGGGAGTGCAGCCAGGAGACGAGCGTGGCGATGAGGCACACCGGGACCGCCACGAGGGCCCCGCGCCGCCGCATCCCGGAGACCATGACGAGTTCGACGGCGTAGGCGGCCCCTCCCAGCGGCGCGTTGTACATGGCCGCCAGCCCCGCCCCGGCGGCGGAGGCGATGAGGATCGCGCCCTCGGTCCTGCCGATCCCCAGGCGGGTGGCGAGTCTGGCCGCCACCGCTCCGGCGGCCAGACGCGGGGCGCCCTCACGGCCCACCGAGTTGCCCGCACCGACCGTGAGGACCTGGGTGACGGCGTCGAGGAAGGGGCGGGCCAGTCCGATTCGGGCAGCCGCCTGACCGCTGCGGTCCGCGACCGCAGTCTCCACCTCGGCCACCCCGCCAGTGGCGCGCAGCCACCACCACAAGCCACCGGCGACAAGACCGCCCGTGGCCGGGGCGAGCACGCGCCGCCAGGGCGGGGCGGCGGACAAGCGCTCCAGGAGCCCGCCGTGGGCGACGCCGTAGAACAGCGCCTCGAAGAGCTCCAGAAGCAGCGCCATCGCGATCCCGATGAGACCCGCGGCCACGCCCGCCACGGCGGCAGCCACCAGGAACCGGGGTCGTATTAGCGCGCGCACCCCAGGCACCATACCCGGTCGCTCGGCTCCCGGGGCCGGTGGGTCAATTGGCCGCGTCGTCGACCGCCTCACCGAAGTCGGGCACGTCCTGAAGCGCCAGGGTCCCGATGTCCTGGCTGACCAGCCCCACGGCGGGGCGCAGCCCCAGCCACCACTGGTGGCGGGGGCGACGGTTGTCACGGTCGAGGTCGTCGTTCATGCGATCCAACGGGTGGTCGGAGACCTTGCCCCTGATCAGACCCACGTAGGAGGCCGTCGGCTCGCCGCGCTTGAGGGCGCCGGCCAGCAGCTCCAGGGAGTAGGCGATGAGCTTGGTCGCCATGATCCGGTCGAAGGCCGTGGGGCTGCCGCCCTGCTGCTGGTGGCCCAGGATCGCCTCACGCACGTCGTAGAGGCCCTTGCCCTCCTCGGCGAAGATATGGGCCAGGACATCGGTGGTGTAGTTGACGCTGGCCCGCTCGTTGCGGATCACCAGGTAGAGGCTGCGGCCCGAGCGGAAGGACTCCACCATCCGCTCGGAGTCGGCGGCCAGGCCCGCCAGCGTGATGCCCTCCTCGTTGAGGTAGACCTTCTCCGCGCCGGTGGCCAGGCCGGACATCAGAGACAGGTAGCCGCACTTGCGGCCCATGACCTCGGCGACGAAGCAGCGGTGGGAGGCCGCCGCGGAGAGCTTGATGGAGTCCAGGGCCACCACCGCGTTGTTGAGGGCCGTGTCGGTGCCGATGCTCAGCTCGGAGCCGGGCAGGTTGTTGTCGATGGAGGCCGGCACGCACACGATCGGGATCTGGAAGGCGGGGTAGCGGTCCCGCTCGGTGACCAGGCGGAAGGCGCTCAGGTAGGCGTTGTAGCCGCCGATGACCAGCAGGGCGTCGATCTCATGGAGTTCGATGGCCCGCCCCAGCGCGTAGAGCTGCTCAATGGTGGGCACCTCGCGGCGCGTGCCCAGCTGGGCGCCGCCATCACCGACCCAGCCCTCGACGTCGGCCCAGGTCAGCTCGCGGACGTCGCCGTCGAGCAGACCGGGGAAGCCGCCGTAGACTCCCAGCATCGTGAAATCGTGGTCGAGGCCCAGACGCACGGCCGCGCGCGCCGCCGTGTTCATCCCCGGGGCCAGGCCGCCGGCGTGGATGATGGCGACCCGCTTGGGACGGTCGCAGGCCGACGGCGTCGAACCCGCATCGGTGGCCGGCTCGGCGGGAGGCGTGGACATGGTCTCGAACAGCTCGAGCATCTTGCCGAAGCTGGCCCCGCGGGCCTGGATCGCCCCGAGGTAGTCATGGGCGGCCACAAGGTCCTTGACGGCGCGGGTAGCCGCGATCTGCTCCATCATCGGCAGGCGGCGGATGCGGTTGTGGCGCTCGGCGATGATGACCGGCTCGCTGCCAGGCTCCATGGCCACCACCTCGCGGGCGGCGGCGCAGCCCAGCAGCGTGGACATCCAACGGTCGTAGGCGCTGGGGCGGCCACCGCGCTGGACGTGACCCAGGATGGTGACGCGGGCGGCCTCACCCAGATTGTCGGCAATGACCTGGCGGACGTCGTCGGCACTGATGCGGTTGCCCTCGCGGTCGGTGGCGCCCTCGGCGACGATCACCATGGACTCGCGGCGTCCGGCCTCCCGGCCCGCCTTGAGCTTGGAGCACATGTCCTCCTCCCATCCCTTGCCCGGGGGGAGCTCGGGGACCAGGACGTAGTCACAGCCCCCGGCCACGGCCGCCATGAGGGCCAGATAGCCGCAGTGACGGCCCATGACCTCCACCACGAAGGTGCGCTGGTGGGAGGCAGCTGTTGAGGAGATGTCGTCGATGGCCTCCAGGATGCGGTGGAGGGCGGAGTCGGCGCCGATGGTCATGTCGGCGCCCACCAGGTCGTTGTCGATGCTGCCCACCAGGCCGGTCACCATGAGGACGGGGTGGGCGGCGGCCGTCTCCGCACTGATGTCACCTGCCGCGACGAGCTCCTCGAGCAGGGAGGGCCAGTTCTTGCGGAACTCGTTGGTGCCGGTCAGGGAGCCGTCGCCGCCGATGACCACGAGCCGGTCGATGCCGTGCTCCAGAAGGTTGCGGGCGGCCGCCAGCTGGCCGGCGCGCTCGCGGAACTCGGCCGAGCGGGCGGTGCCGATGATGGTGCCGCCGCGCTGGAGGATGGAGCCCACCGAGTCCCACTCCAGGGGGCGGATGCCGTCACCCCCGGCCACGGCCCCGGCCCAGCCCTCCATGACCGCGTAGGGCTTGGCCCCCAGACGGATGGCGGTGCGTACCACGGCCCGCACGGCCGCGTTCATGCCCTGGGCGTCACCGCCGGAGGTGAGGACTCCGATTCGTAGGGGCTCACCGTCCAGGCCCAGCAGCGGGCCGGCCGACGAGCTGGTGGGGGAGGGGACAGTGTCTGCGGTGTCTGAGGACATGGCGGCTGGCATGTGGGGTCCTTCCCTGGGGTCACCGGTGGGCTTGGCTCCCGGCGTCGGCCGGGAGGGCATCAGCCCTTATTGTTGCTGGTGAGCGCCGCCACGTCATCCGCCTGTGGTCCCAGAAGCGTTTCCTTGCCGCGACATCCGCGCATTCGCCGGTTCCTGGTGAACCCCAGGAGGAGGGGAGCGATGTGTCCCCCTGCTGTGGGAGCAGGGGGACAGTAGGTCCACGGGCTAAGGAGCTACCGGTCTCTGCGGGTGTGGAACCTGCGGGCCTCGGCGTCGAGGACGCGCTTGCGTCGTCGACCCCACCGCCTGCCGCTCCAGACGCCGAGCAGCACCGCGGCGCCGACCAGCGCGCTCGTTGCCGTCAGTGCGGGCATGACCGTCTCCCTTCTCGAGCCCCTCGTGTCAATTCATGATAATTCGCGTGTGTGGCGAGCAGCTCAGGATCGGGAACGTACATCGCGGACGGGGACTGCGTTCTCCTCCAGACGGCTGGGGTCTGACCTCAGTCCTCTGGAGGAAAACGCAGTCCTCGAGGGGAAAGTACGTTCTCGACGGCGCTCATGGGTAGAGACCGCGTGTCGCAATCCAGTAGTGGTTTGATCGGGGCTCTTACATGAGCGCTCTGGTGAGTGCCGCCGCGTTGGTCCTCAGATAGTGGATGTCGCGCAGATAGAGGGTGTCGTGGCCGTCGTCGAGATGGGATTGGAATGCAGTGTCGCCCTGCGCCGCCTGAGCACGCATGTACCGGACCAGATCGAGCAGCCGTCGGCACACGGCCTCGATGATCTCAGACCGATTCACCTCCCCGTACTCGTCGCAGAACAGCCGAGCCCGCCGAGCCTGCTCGGCCAGAGAGCCGAATCCGGCGGCGTTTTCTGGTGCGGTCAGTGGGGCGAAGCGATAGATCGCGTAGGCGATGTCGCGGATGCGAGGACCTGGGTGCGCGGTGTCGAAGTCGATGATGCCAACCAGCCTGCTCCCGTCGAAGACGCAGTTGTACGGCGCGAAGTCCCCATGGCAGATGACCTCGTAAGGCTCAACCGCCTCCAGCATCCAGCCATCCAGCACCTCGGTCGCCAGTTCGCTGGTCACCTCGTGCAGTAAGCGCAGCGCCCGGGCCGCTGAGATGAGCGCCTCATCGTGGCGCAGCTCCTCAGGCAGCGGGTAGGCGCCGGCCTGGCCCTCAATGAACTCGAGGACCTGCCGGTCGTCGTCGGACAGACCAAGAAATCTCGGTGAGTACCTGAACCCCCTGTGCTCCAGCACGGTGAGCAGCCACTCGACGTTGGTGCTGCCCTGGCGCCGAGCGCGAAGGACTCTGCCGCCCACCTTGGTGACCTCGGTCGACCCACCCTGAAGACTTTCGGGAACCTTGCTCATGCCACGTGCCCCATCCCTCGTCATCCTACGTGGCTGGACGGCGCTCGTGGCCGGTGGAGGCCCTGGTGCGCACGCCCCGCCGAGACGCGGCGACCACGCTGTGTGAGACGCCGCCGCTTCGCGCCCGTGTCCGCCCTCCCAACCGGCCACTGGGACGTTAGGCTCATCATTGGCGCCTGCCCGGCCGGCTCGCGCCCCGCAAGCCATCCACATGCCCCGAGAGGATCAGCTGCATGGATCTCTACGAGTACCAGGCCAGGAACCTGTTCCGCCAGCACGGCGTCCCCGTGCTCGACGGCGCCGTGGCCACGACCCCCGAGGAGGCGCGCAGCGCCGCGCAGTCCCTCCTCGACGCGGGAAGTGAGCTGGTGGTCGTCAAGGCCCAGGTCAAGACCGGCGGCCGCGGCAAGGCCGGCGGCGTCAAGCTCGCCCACACCGCAGACGAGGCCGAGGCCCGCGCCCGCGACATCCTGGGCATGGACATCAAGGGCCACACGGTGCGCGCCGTCCTCATCTCCGACGGCGTCGACCTCGACGCCGAGTACTACTTCTCCATCCTCCTGGACCGCGCCGAGCGCCAGTACCTGGCGATGTGCTCGCGCGAGGGCGGCATGGACATCGAGACCCTCGCCGCCGAGCGCCCCGAGGCCCTGGCCCGCATTGGCATCGACCCGCTTCAGGGCATCACCCCCGCCGTCGCCCACCGGATCGTCGAGGCCGCAGGCTTCGAGGCCGGCCCCCTGGCCGACGAGGTCGCCGCCGTCATCGAACGCCTTTGGGAGGTCTTCACCGCTGAGGACGCCACCCTCGTGGAGGTCAACCCCCTGGTCAAGGCCACCGACGGCCGCATCATCGCCCTGGACGGCAAGGTCACCCTCGACGACAACGCCCGCTTCCGCCACCCCGCCCACGCCGAGTTCGTCGACAACGCCGCCACCGACCCCCTGGAGGCCCGCGCCCGCGAGGCCGGCCTCAACTACGTGCGCCTCGAGGGCGAGGTCGGGGTCCTGGGCAACGGCGCCGGCCTGGTCATGTCCACCCTCGACGTCGTCGCCGGGGCCGGCGAGCGCCACGGCGGCATGAAGCCAGCCAACTTCCTCGACCTGGGAGGCGGTTCATCGGCCGAGGTCATGGCCACCGGCCTGGAGGTCGTCGCCTCCGACCCCCAGGTGCTCGCCATTCTCGTCAACGTCTTCGGCGGCATCACCTCCTGCGACACCGTCGCCCAGGGCATCGTGACCGCCGTCGAGTCCCTGGGCGGGCTGCCCAAGCCCGTCGTCGTGCGCCTGGACGGCAACAACGCCGACACCGGTCGCGCCATCCTGGCTGACGCCGCCATTGAGGGCGTCACCGTCGTCGACACCATGGACGGGGCCGCCGACGTCGTCACCGCCATCGCCGAGCAGATCAGCGGCCGGCCCGCTGGCAAGGAGGCCTGAGACATGAGCATCTTCCTGACTGAGACCGACCGCGTCATCGTCCAGGGCATGACCGGCTCCGAGGGCCGCAAGCACACCACCCGCATGCTCTCGGCCGGCACGAAGGTCGTCGCCGGCGTCAACCCCCGCAAGGCCGGTACCACCGTCGCCTTCGACGTCGCCCCCATCGGCCCCGGTGCCGGCGAGGTGCAGGCCGGAACCGTCGAGGTCCCCGTCTACGGCACTGTCGCCGAGGCCAGGCAGGCCACCGGCGCCGAGGTGAGCGTCGTCTTCGTCCCGCCGGCCTTCGCCAAGGGCGCCGTCCTCGAGGCCGTCGACGCCGGAGTGCGTCTCCTCGTCGTCATCACCGAGGGCATCCCGGTGGCCGACGCCACCTGGATGCGCGCCTACGCGGCCGACCACGGCGTGCAGATCATCGGCCCCAACTGCCCCGGCATCATCTCCCCGGCCCGCTCCAACGTGGGCATCACCCCACCCGACATCACCGGCCCCGGCCCCCTGGGACTGGTCTCCAAGTCCGGGACCCTGACCTACCAGCTCATGCACGAGCTGTCCGACCTGGGTTTCACCACCTGCATCGGCATCGGCGGGGACCCGGTGGTCGGCACCACCCACATCGACGCCCTGGCCGCCTTCGAGGCCGACCCCGACACCCGCCTGGTCGTCATGATCGGTGAGATCGGGGGCGACGCAGAGGAGCGCGCCGCCGCCTACATCCGCGAGCACATGACCAAGCCGGTTGTCGCCTACGTCGCCGGCTTCACCGCCCCCGAGGGACGCACCATGGGGCACGCCGGTGCCATCGTCTCCGGCTCCTCAGGTACCGCGGAGGCCAAGAAGATCGCGCTGGAGGCCGCCGGCGTCCGGGTGGGGCGCACCCCCAGCCAGACCGCTGGGATCGCTCGCGAGCTCTACCGCGCCCTGGCCGGTGAGGTGAGCGCTTGAGTCTGGCGCGGCAGCGAGTCACCGGCCTGGCGTCCTGGGCCCTGTGGTCCCTGCGCGTGGGGGTCGAGTCGGTCGGCCTGGTCTGGCTGGTGGTGGTGCTGGCGACGATCGCCGTGTCCAAGGCGGCCTCCGGTGTCAACGCCGCGGCCATCCTGAGCGCGGGCGAGGCCCTGCACACCGGGACCGCCCTGTGGAGCCTCGGCTTCGGGGGGACGGTCGCCATGTCCTCCGAGGACGACGGCATGCTCAGCCTGCCGCTGCTGGGACTCACCCTGGTGCAGGTGGGCTGGACCTGGTTCTGTGTGCGACGCGCCCACCCCTCCCGGCCGGCAGCCGGGGTGGCCATCGTCCTCGCCGCGACCGTCGTGGCGGCCCTGGCCTGCCTCACCGGCCCGGCCGGGCTGGACACCTGGCCTGCCGTCGTCGGTATCGCCGTGCTCACCGGGGTCATCGTCGCCATCCAACTCATGCGTGCCGGCCACCACTGGCCGCCCCTGACCCGCTGGTGGGGCCGCCGACCCCATTGGCTGGGGCCGTCCCTGTCGCTGGCCTACGGGGCCACGCGGGCCCTGAGCCTGCTGAGCCTGCTGGTGGTGGTCGCGGCTGTTGTCAACGGCGCCGGCCGGGTCTCGGTTCTGCACGACTCCCTGACCGGGGACGGCTTCGTCGCAATGGCCGGTCTGATCCTGCTTCAGGCCGGCTGGGTGCCGACCATGATGATCTGGGCCTGCTCCTGGCTCATCGGCGCCGGCTTCTCCGTGGGCACGGGCACTGTCTTCGCCCCCGACCGGGTGGTGGCCGGCCCCGTCCCGCGCCTACCGCTGCTGGGGATGCTGCCGTCGACGCCGCTGAGCAGCGTGGGCCTGTGGCTGCCCCTGGTGGTGACGGCCGGCGCCATGGTGGCCGCCTGGCGGCGTCGGGCGGTGCTCAACGCCCTGCGGGTGCGCTACGCCCTCAGCGCCGCCGGTCTGGCTGCTCTCCTCGTGGCCGGTGGCGTGGGCCTGCTGTGCCTGGCCGCCTCCGGATCCGTGGGGCCGAACCGGATGACCGCCGTCGGCCCGCTGGTCTTCTACACCGTCATCCTCGTCTTCGTCGAGGTCGGTGTCGGACTGGCCTCCATGGCCGTCCTGGCCCACCCCTACACGCGCACCTGGGCCCGGGGCACCCTGCCCGAGTCGGTCCTGCCGGCGGCGTACCGGCGTCAGGATGTGCGCGACGATGCCGTTGAGGAGGTCGATGCGGACGACGGCGAGGTGGACGACGAGGCGTGAGCCGGAGGAGGGTCAGCGCGTCGCCGTGCCCGCGCTGCTCAGGGCACCGAGAGCCGCATCCACGCCCTCAACCAGCTCGGGCGTCACCGCCAGGAGCGCCGTCCCGGCCCGGTAGGTCATGCCCGGGATGGGGGTGTAGAGGACACTCGCCTCCAGGAGCGCGCGCCCCTCCTTGAGGGCCTGCCACAGCTCAGGATTCTCCCGGAAGAATCGCGCGACGCGCTCGTCGCAGGCCAGGTGCTCCAGGACGTTGTCAGCCGACTTGTGCGCCGCCCGCCCCGGCAGCCTGCGGGGAGGAATGTCGGTCTCGTCGTCGTCATCAATGGTGGGGGCGGCCCCCTGGTACTCGACGACGACCAGCTGGTTCCCGCCGGGGGACAGCGCCAGGGCGTGGACGGGGCTGTCCACCGGCCGCTGGTCGATGGCCTCACCCCGGAAGTCTTCGGTGATCCGCAATCCCTCCAGGATGGCGAACTGCTCGCCGTTACCGGTGTTGAGGCGGCGCGTCAGGCCCAGGATCTCGGCCTGCTGCTCCGACACCGAGGCGGCCAGGTCGCGCATCTGCCCGACGACCTGGGAGTCGGCTCCCGAGTCGGCCAGCTCGGCGACGGTCTCATCGATCCGGTCGGGTTCCAGGGCATCGACGTCGGTCACGCCCAGGGACTCAGCGAGCTGGCGAAGGCGCGCGATGTCGCCCTCGACCGCCACCTGCCGCTTGGTGCGCGCCGTGAACAGCGCCTGACTCTCGGAGAAGCTCTCGGCGCCTCGGATCCGCCGGTTGACGGAGAGCTCAGCGGCCAGGTCGGTACCGCCCCCGGCGGGACTGGCGCTCAGGGCCGAGCGCGGCATGTAGGTCATGGCGAAGTCCAGCAGCGCCAGGCACGCCTGCCCCGGCGTGAGAGCGAGCAGGTGACTGACGAGGCTGCTCGACGACGGCGCCGTGCTGATGCGGCGCCCCGGAGCCCCCAGCGTCAGGACGAGGGACAGGCTCACGGCCACCGCCGCCAGCGCACCGATCGCGTAGAGGAGCCCCTGGCTGCCGCTCAGGTCACTCCACCACTGGGAGAACAGGCGCGGCAGGGCCGAGAGGAACAGGTCGTCCTCGGTCTCCTTGAGCTCGGGGGCGAGCTGCCAGACGGTACGCACCTCGTACATGCAGCACAGGAGGAACAGCACGACGCTGACCACCAGGATCCCCAGGCGGAAGCCCTGGCGGGCATTGGGCTCAGCGCCCGGCGTCGTGGCCTCCATGGCGTCGGCCCGCACGCCGCGCACCTGCTCGGCCGTGGCCCGCCCCGCCCGCATGGCGTAGAGGCGTCCCTGGCGCAGGTCCCCGTAGGCGCCCCAGGTGACCGCCAGGTCGCCCCAGGTGAAGTTCGCCAGAGCCACCACCGAGACGATGAGGGCGCGCACGAAGGGCGGCGCCTCGGTGAGGTTGGGGTAGCGGGGAGCCGGCGCCCCGGCCACCGTCCAGCCGTGCACGCCCGCGTAGGCGCGGCGGTGGGCGTCCAGGAGCAGGCAGGCGGCCATGAGGATGACGGACAGGGGGATGGCGCTCAGGCCACCGCCGTTGACCCTCCACAGGAACATGAGCAGCGCCGGGAAGCCGCCGCCGGAGTCGCTCTGCCCGAGCTGCTGGGCGATCCTGGCGATGTAGGTGGCGTGGTCACTCACCGACTGCAGGATGACCACTGCCGGCAGGATCCAGGCCACGATCCGCAGCCACACGAGGTTCTTAGCCCCTTCGAAGGCCGGCGAGTCCTTGAGGCGCCACAGCGTGATCGCCAGCGCCACCGCCATCGTGATGTTCGCGGTGCTCACCTGGTTGCTGACGGCCAGGACGTTGCTGCTCTCCTGGGTCATCGACCCCGAGGTCCACGGGTTGAAGGAGAAGGGCAGGCGCCCGTTGCCCAGGACCGAGGAGAGCAGGCTGCTCTCCTCAAGGGCCCGGATGCCGTCATTGAGGGCCGTCAGGCCGGCCCCGGCCGCGAAACCCAGGAGGGCCCAGTCGGAGGCCGCCAGGCGGCGCATCCGCCCCGGCGCCAGGAAGACCACGAGCACCAGGGGCACCAACGGGCTGAGAACCTCCAACGCAATGGTCAGGGCGATACTCATCCCGTTACCCATGACGGACAGTCCCGCGCGGGTGCGCACCGAGCTCATGATCATGGACACGACGAGCGACCAGGCGGCGCCGACGCCGTACATGAGCAGCACCGAGCGCCAGCTGACGGTGCGTGTGCGCGCCAGGAGGGCCACCACCATGAGGCACACGGCCATGAAGGCCGCCGGCACGGCGGCGTAGGCCAGCCGTGGCACCATCACCAGGGCGGCGATGAGCAGCACGATCATGAGGGCGTAGGCTCCGCGCACCACCAGGTTCAGGGCGCTGGATAATCCCAGGTGGCGGCTCCACCAGCGCCGGTAGGCGGAGGCGGCCTCCTGCCACCGCTCCGGGGGAGTGCTCCGATATGCCGGCGTTGCTGCGATGTTGATGGGCGCAGTCATGCTGTGGACTGTATGCCGTCTCTCAAGCCACCTGCAAGGAAACGGGCCGTTCGGTTGGATGGTTCGCCGGAAGCGACATGGAAAATGTCAGGGCAGGGAGAGGGCGCGCTCCTTCCCGGTGCCGTCGTGGCCACCACCGGATAGGATGGGGCTGGCTGCGACTGGCGAGGGTGGGGCACCACCGGGGAGTGGCCGAGGCCGTCCATGAACGGGACGTCGCCCGCCTGGGCGTCCCGCTTCCCCACGCCGCACCAGGAGCACCATGTCCTCGTCCATGTCCCCGTCGTCGTCCCAGTCCTCGCAGTCCACGAGTCAGGCGGTCCCCACCGCCCACGTCCCCACCGAGGGCCTCATCAGCCCCGACCGCGTCCCCGTGCGCCGCGCCCTCGTCTCCGTCTACGACAAGACCGGTCTCGTCCCGCTCGCCCGCGCCCTGGCCGACGCCGGCGTTGAGATCGTCTCCACCGGCTCCACCGCCGCCACCATCGCCGCCGCGGGCCTGACCGTCACCCCGGTGGAGGAGGTCACCGGTTTCCCCGAGTGCCTCGAGGGTCGGGTCAAGACCCTCCACCCGGCCGTCCACGCCGGTATCCTCGCTGACCGCCGCAAGCCCGACCACCTCGACCAGCTGGTCACCCTGGGCGTGGCCCCCATCGACCTGGTCGTCGTCAACCTCTACCCCTTCACCGACACCGTCGCCTCCGGCGCCCCCTTCGACGCCTGCGTGGAGCAGATCGACATCGGCGGCCCCACCATGGTGCGCGCCGCCGCCAAGAACCACCCCGCCGTCGCCGTGGTCACGAGCCCCGGCCGGTACGACGACGTCGCGGCCGCCGTGCGAGAAGGCGGCTTTACCCTGGCCGACCGCCGTCGCCTGGCCGCCGAGGCCTTCGCCCACACCGCCGCCTACGACGCGGCCGTGGCGACCTGGATGGCCGGCCAGATCGAGACCGACGACGTCGCCGACGCCACGGACTTGGCCGATGCGGCCGGGGCCGACTCGCGCGGGCCGGCCGCGCCGCCGGCTTACGTCGGCGTCGGCTACGAGCGCCTGGCGAGCCTGCGCTACGGGGAGAACCCCCACCAGCGGGCCGCCGTCTACCGCACCGCCGGGGCGAGCGGGGGAGTGGCCGGCGCCCGCCAGCTCCACGGCAAGGCCATGAGCTACAACAACTACACCGACACCGACGCCGCCGTGCGCGCCGCCTACGACCACGGCCAGGCCGTCACGGTCGCCGTCGTCAAGCACGCCAACCCCTGCGGCATCGCCGTCTCGGCCGCCGGTGACGTCGCCGAGGCCCACCGCAAGGCCCACGCCTGCGACCCGGTCTCGGCATACGGCGGCGTCATCGCCACCAACGCCATCGTCACCGCCGAGATGGCCCGTCAGATCAAGCCGATCTTCACTGAGGTCGTCGCCGCCCCCGCCTTCGAGGACGAGGCCATGGAGATCCTGTCCACCAAGAAGAACCTCCGCCTGCTCCTCGTCGAGGCCCCCCAGCGCGAGGGCTACGAGATCAAGCAGGTCACGGGAGGTGCCGTCATCCAGGAACGCGACGTCCTGGACGCCGACGGTGACGACCCCTCGACCTGGACCCTGGCCGCAGGACCGGCCGCCGACGACGCGCTCCTGGCCGATCTGGCCTTCGCCTGGCGCTCGGTGCGCGCCGTGCGCTCCAACGCCGTCCTCCTGGCCCATGACGGCGCCACCGTCGGCGTGGGCATGGGGCAGGTCAACCGCGTCGACTCCTGCAAGCTGGCCGTCGAGCGCGCCAACACCCTGGGGGCCCGCTCCACCGGCGACGCCGCCAACGGCTCCCAGAAGGAGAAGGGCGCTGTCGGCGGGGCCGATGCGTCCGAGGTCCTGGCGGGTGCCGCCGCGCCTCAGCGCGCCCGCGGGGCCGTGGCCGCCTCCGACGCCTTCTTCCCCTTCGCCGACGGCCTCCAGGTCCTCATCGACGCCGGGGTCCGCGCCGTCGTCCAGCCCGGAGGCTCCATCCGTGACCAGGAGGTCATCGACGCCGCCCAGGCCGCCGGCGTCACCATGTACCTCACCGGCACCCGCCACTTCTCCCACTGAGCCGCATGCGCCGCCTTGTGCCCGACCCCTCGCGCCGGGCACAAGGTGGGTGTGCGAGTCGGCGACAGGTCATGGACCCGCATCCCTCGCGCAGATAGGCTCCTGCCCGTGACTCATGACCCGCATCCCCAGCAGGCCGAGCACAAGGAGCCCTACCGCACCATCTGTGTTGTCCTCGTGGCCCTCGGCCTGGCAGCTGTCCCCACCATCGCGCTGCTGGGGCACCGCCGCATCGCCGTCCTGTGGACGGCCACCGGGATCCTCATGCTGGCCATTGTCCGCCTCCAGCGCCCCGACGGCACCTGGCTGGCGGCGCGCAGCCGCCTGTTCGACGTCGTCCTCGGCATCGGCCTGGCCGCCGTCCTGTTCCTCCTATCGCCTTACGTCAACCTGCCCCGCATCCTGTGAGCGGGGAGCAATCCTCACGCCGCCTGAGTTCTCACGGTGATGCTGCGCGCCGTCCTGTGTGATCTGTGCCCTGGAAATGCTCATTCTTCGGTCCGGTTCGGCGCCGTGACCGAGCAGTATGGCACGCTGGCCCCAGTCAAGACATCTTGTCATCTCGTTTCACACCTTGAAGGTCCCTCTATGCCAAGCAATCCCTCAGCCTCGCCCTCGCTGGCCCATCGTCTCAGCCACAGCATCCTGACCTGGGTCATTGGCGCGATCCTGCTGGCCCTGTTCCTGGGGTCGATCCGCTTCGGGGGCCACCCGTTCGTTCCCAAGCCCGTCGGCAACGTCTTCGCGACCTTCTCCGACCTGTTCAGCCAGTTCCTCAGCTTCTCCATCCCGCTCATCATCATCGGCCTGGTGACCCCCGCCATCGCCGATCTGGGGCGTGGGGCTGGCAAGTGGCTCGGGATCACCACGGCCCTGGCCTACACCTCGACCCTTTTCGCCGGCTTCCTCACCTTCCTGGTGTGTGCCGCTACCTTCCCCCGTCTGCTCGCCGGGACCTCTCTGGCTGATGTTGCCAAGCCGGAGGGGGCTCTGAGCAGCTACTTCACGGTGAAGATGCCGCCGGCCGTCGAGGTCATGACCGCCCTGCTGCTCTCCTTCGTCCTGGGCATCGGTCTGTCCATGGTGCCCCGGGGTGTGCTGCGCAAGGGCTTCATCGAGTTCCGTGCCATCATCCCCCGCCTCATCGAGCGGATCATTATCCCGCTGCTGCCCCTGCACATTTTCGGCATCTTCCTCAACCTCACCTACACCGGGGCGGCTGGGGCGGTGATGAAGGCGCTTCTGCGCGTCGTCGTCGTGGTCCTCATCCTCGAGGTCGTCATCCTGGGTATCCAGTTCCTCACCGCAGGACTCATCGGCCGCCGCAACCCGCTTAAGGCACTGCTCACCATGCTCCCGGCCTACCTGACGGCTCTGGGCACCTCCTCGTCCGCGGCCACGATCCCGGTCACCCTGCGTCAGACGAAGAAGAACGGCGTCTCCGACGCGGTGGCCTCCTTCACCGTCCCCCTGTGCGCCACGATCCACCTGGCGGGGTCGACCTCGAAGATTTTCTCCTTCGCCTTCGCGATCGTCCTCACCCAGGGCCTGCACGTGAGTACCGCTCAGTGGATCGGCTTCATCTTCATGCTCGGCATTACGATGGTGGCAGCACCGGGTGTCCCCGGGGGCGCCATCATGGCGGCCACCGGCCTGCTGTCCTCCATGCTTGGCTTCGACAAGCAGCAGGTGGCCCTCATGATCGCCACCTACATCGCCCTGGACTCCTTCGGCACCGCCACGAACGTCACCGGTGACGGCGCCATCGCCATCATCGTGGACCGCATGGCCGGAGGCTCCGTCAATGACGAGGGCGACCCGGAGAACGTTCGCGAGCTCTCCTTCGACGGCATGGCCTACCTCAACGCGGTCAGCGTCGAAGGGGTCGTCAGCCCCGAGGAGCTCGAGGCCTCGGCCGCAGCCACCCGCTCAGGCGAGTAGAACCGAGTACATCGCAGTCAGCCGGTCGGGCGCCGGGAGTCAATCGACTCCCGGCGCCC
>NZ_KV810986.1:1952-42433 GCF_001812965.1 Actinomyces sp. HMSC075C01 | reverse complement strand
CGGGCGCCGGGAGTCAATCGACTCCCGGCGCCCGACCAGTGTCTCAGCCTGAATCCGCCTGCGCCCGCCGCTGTCTCAACGACGGCCGATCAGTGTGCGCAGCGCTCCGGGCTCGGTCAGGAGCTTGGCCGGCGGCCCCGTCTGCACGATCGCCCCCGCGTCCATGACGACGACGTGGTCGGCCTGCTCGGACCACTGCAGGCGGTGAGTGATCTCAATGATCGTCGCCTGCGGAAGATAGGTGCGCACCCCGATGCGCACCCGCTCATCCAGGTCAGGATCCAGGTGCGAGGTGAACTCATCGAGAATGAGCACCCCGGGACGGGCCAGGAGCGCGCGGGCCAGTGCCAGGCGCTGGCGCTGGCCCCCGGACAGGGACTGGCCGCGCTCGCCCACAAGGGTGTCGTAACCGTCCTCGAGGGCCTCGATGTCCTCATCGATGCAGGCCGCTCGGCACGCCCGGCGCACCTGGGCGTCTGTGGCCGACGGTGCCGCCAGGCGCACATTGTCCGCAATGGTGGCCCGCATGAGGTGGATCCGCTGATCCACCAGACCGATCTCCTGGTAGAGGCTGACGGCACGCAGGTCGCTCACGTCCTGGCCGTCGATGAGGATGCGGCCCGAGTCCGGCTCATCGAAGCGCACCGCCAGCTGGGCCAGTGTGGACTTCCCCGCTCCGGAGGCCCCCACGATGCAGGTCCACCGTCCGGCCCTGGCCCTGACACTGGCGCCGCGGACGGCCTGAGTGGCGGTGTTGGGGTAGGAGTAGGTGACGTCCTGCCACAGGACCTCGTGGGAGATGCCGGCGGTCAGCTCCTCATCGCCGTCGCGCACCTCCACGGGTGCGTTGACGACCTCCCACACTCTCTCAGCCGAGGCGAAGGAGGCATTGAGGGCGCCCGAGAGCTCCTCGACGCCGCGCACTGTCTCGGACAGCCGCAGCACCGCAGCGGCCGCCGCAGCCAGGAGGGGGACGCCTGCGCCCGCGCCGGTCGTGGGCTGCGTCGCACCCACGGCGACGACGGCGATCGGCGCGCTCAGACTCGCCAGCTGGTTGAGGCCTCGGCGTACGGAGGCCCACTGCCCGGTTGGCCGTGCGGCACCGGCGATCTCGGCGTCGATCCTGGCCATCTCATCAAGACGCTCCTGGCTGCGCCCGTACCCGACGACCTCGCTCATGCCCTGAACGGTGTCGGTCACGTGCTGGGTGAGATCCGCTCGTGCCGCCGAGACCGAGCGGGAGGCATCCACCGAGGTGGCGAACCCCAGGCGGGGCACGATGAGCAGCTGGAGCACCACGAAGGGGAGCGCTGCCAGGGCCACTAGCCAGGACACCTTGAGACCGATAACCGTGAGTACCGTGATCGGCGCGACGACGGCGCAGACCGCCGGAGCGAAGGTGTGGGCGAAGAAGACCTCGATCCGGTCCACGTCCTTGGTGGCCCGCGACAGCAGGTCGCCCGAGCGCGACGTCGCGCTGACCCTGGGGGAGCGGGGGATGAGCGAGCGGAAGATCTGGCCGCGCAGCAGCTCGAGGGCCTTGAAGGCCACCAGGTGCCCCAGGAACTGCTCGGCGTAGCGCAGGGCCGCCTTGAGCAGGGACAGCCCCGCCATGACGGCCAGGACCGGCCAGATGGCCGGCACCGGTGCGTCAGTCGCCATCGCCAGACCCGTACGGGCCACGGCGTAGGCGCCCAAGGAGAACAGGGCCACGCCGCACAGCATGTCAGTGATACGGCACAGGGTGGAGCCCAGCAGTGGTGAGAGGACCGGGCGGGTGACCTGGAGCAGCCAGCGCACCAGCATCGCCCGGGAGACAGGCACCTGCGTGGAGGCATCGGCCCGGCCGGTCCCGCTGCGCTGCCCCGAGTCGCCGGCTGCCTTTGAGTGGGGCGCCGAGGACCGTCTCGACTGGATCGATCGGATCATGCCCGCTCCTCCTGGTGATCGCCGTCGGTGGCCTCGGGGGAGGACCCGTCGGCCCCGGTGGCTTCCTGAGCGGGCGCCGCGCCGGCGGATCTGGGCGTCCCGGCTCCATCCACCTCTCGGACCATCCCGCCCTCGACCCTCACCGTCCGGTCCGCTGCGGTCAGCGCCCCGACGCGGTGGGAGATGGTGACGACGGTGCGGCCCTGGGCCAGCTGCTCAAGGGACTCCACGATGGCCGCCTCGCTGGCCAGGTCCACCTGGCTGGTGGGCTCGTCCAGGAGCAGCACGGGGCGGTCGGCCAGGAAGGCGCGGGCCAGGGACAGGCGCTGGGCCTGACCGCCCGACAGCCCCAGACCGGCCTCGCCAACCTGCGTCTCCAGCCCGTCGGGCATGAGCGCCACCTCCTTGTCCAGGCGGGCCACCTCCAGGGCCTGCCACAACTGCGACGGCGTCGCGTAGGGCTGGGCCAGACGCAGGTTGTCGGCGATCGTCCCAGTGAACAGCCACGTCGTCTGCGCCACCAGCGCGGAGGCCGAGCGCACCTCGTCCTGCGTGGCGGCACTCAGCTCGGTGCCCTCGACGCACACGGACCCGCCACTGGGCAGCAGATCGCCGGCGAGCACCGCCATGAGCGTCGACTTGCCCGCCCCCGAGGGGCCGACCACCGCCAGGCTCTCGCCGCGGCGCACGCTCAGATTGACGCCCTCCAGCACCGGGTCGGCGTCCCAGGCGGCCTCGACGTCGTCGAGCACGATGGAGGACTGAGCGGCCGTCGGGGTGGAGACCGTGGCCCCGGGACGAGCGGTCGAGCGAGGCAGGGGGCGCGACAGGATCCTGCCGATGGCGCGCTGGTTGGCCATCCCGCCCATGCCCACGTAGAAGAAGGCGCCCACGTGGTCCAGCGGCTCAAGGAGCACGTAGGAGGTCAGGACGATCGCCAAGGCGTCACCGACATCGATCACGCCGGTGGACAGTCGCAGCAGGGCCAGACCAGCGGCCACGGTGATGAGGAAGAGCGAGAACAGGCCGTCGGTGAGCAGGATGACGAGCTGGTTGCCCGCCAGCAGCCCCATGACTGCGCGGCGGTTCGACTCCCCCTCCAGGCGCAGGCGTGCACTGGTGCGCTCCGCGGCCCGGGCCAGGGTGAGGGTCCGCAGACCCTGGATCGCGTCGAGGTACTCGGCGGCCAGACTCATCCGCGCCTGTCGGGACTCCGACGACGAGGCCCGCAGCCGCGAGTGGCACCAGGCGATGAAGACCGGCACCACGATGACGGCCGCTGCCAGGACCAGAGCGGGAACGACGTCGACGACGACGGCCAGCTCGACGAGCACCAGCAGGGGCGCCGCTGCGGCAGCCAGCGTGGGGGCCAGGAAGGTCTGGCGGTAGAGGGCCACGCGCTCGGCGCCGTCGGTCAGCAGGGAGGCGGTCGCGCCGCTGCGGACGTCGGCGGCGCGCGCCGGCCCCAGCCCCAGCAGATGAGCCAGGGTGAGTCGGCGCAGGTGCGCCTCCTCGGTGAGCGCACTGAAACGGGCGACCCGCTGGGCCAGCAGCTGGCAGGTGGCGCTCACGGCGGCCGCGGCCAGGGCCTGAGCGAGCAGGCCCGCCGCAGGCAAGGAGCTCAGCAGGGCGCCCAGGGCGCGTCCGGTGGAGATGAGGCACCACCCGGCTCCCAGGGCGCCCAGGAGCGTCAGGCCGAAGGAGAGGGCGCCTGCGCGACGCCCGGCCGGTGAGGAGACCGTCGGGCGGGGCGCGGAGCCGCGGCGCAGTGGCGCGAGGATGGGCGCGGGGGATCGGCGTGAGCTCATCACGGTCCTGGAAACGAGAAATGGGCTGGGGGAGGCCTCCAGCGTATCGACCAGGACGGGATGTTGTCAGGGGTGGTGAGTATCTCCTCGGGATGATGGGCTACCAGGAGGAATCCCACCTCCATGACCCCAGGCAGTGGTGAGAGTCACGAAATACGGTGGATCGGTGTGTTCACCTGCGCGAACGTCATAGCGTTGTCCTGCCGGGCTGCCGCCTGCGGCCCGCGACGACACACGTCTCGAAGGAGTCCTCGATGGCAAACGCTCCCGTCAACATCACCATCACCGGTGCCGCTGGCAACATCGGCTATGCCCTGCTGTTCCGCATCGCCTCCGGTGCCCTGCTCGGCCCGGACCAGCGCGTCAACCTCCGCCTGCTGGAGATCCCGCCGGCCGTCAAGGCCGCTGAGGGAACCGCGATGGAGCTGTTCGACTCCGCCTTCCCGACCCTGGGCAGCGTCGACATCTTCGATGACCCCAAGGCCGCCTTCGAGGGCGCCAACATCGCCTTCCTCGTCGGCTCCATGCCCCGCAAGGCCGGTATGGAGCGCGCCGACCTGCTCTCCGCCAACGGCGGCATCTTCGGCCCTCAGGGCGAGGCCCTCAACGCTGGTGCCGCCGAGGACATCAAGGTGCTCGTCGTGGGCAACCCCGCCAACACCAACGCTCTCATCGCGGCCTCGCACGCCCCCGACATCCCCCCCTCGCGCTTCACGGCCATGACCCGCCTGGACCACAACCGCGCCCTGGCTCAGCTGGCCACCAGGGCTGGTTGCCACGTCACTGACATCGACAAGGTCACCGTCTGGGGCAACCACTCCTCCACCCAGTACCCCGACCTGACCCAGGCCACCGTCAAAGGCGCCCCCATCACCGACATCCTGGCCGACCGGGCCTGGGTCGAGAACGACTTCATCCCGACCGTCGCCAAGCGCGGCGCCGCCATCATCGACGCGCGCGGTGCCTCCTCGGCCGCCTCGGCCGCCTCGGCCGCCATCGACCACGTGCACGACTGGGTGCTGGGCACCTCCGGGTCCTGGACCTCCTCCTCGGTCATGTCCGACGGCTCCTACGGCGTTCCCGAGGGCATCATCTCCTCCTTCCCCTGCACCTCGGAGAACGGTGAGTGGAAGATCGTCCAGGGTCTCGAGATCGACGACTTCTCCCGCGCCAAGATCGACGCCTCGGCGGCCGAGCTCGTCGAGGAGAAGAGCACGGTGGCCTCCATGGGGCTCATCTGAGTCCCTCCAGCCCTCCGGATCGGCGCCCGGGCTCGCCCTGACGGCCCGCTCGATCCCGACCCGTTCCTGGTACGGACCACCCTGGGGCGCGGGGGGACCGTGAGTCCTTGTTCCGCTTCTGCCCTATGGTCCTCGCCGCTCACCTGAGCGGCGAGGACTTTTTTCACGTCTGTAGCGGATGGGGTGGGGAATGAATCTCCGTCATTGCTGGTATAGACCTGTAGCTCACGACCAGTACAATGATTGTTTACGCACTATGTGTTTGAGTTTCGCTCAGTTTAGGTCTACTCTCCTGGGGAGTTCAGATGACTAGACAACATCTGAGCTCCCAGCCCGCGGCAACGGTGCCGTGGTCATGAGACACCGTCGTTTCTAAGGAGCAGTCCCATGCGTCCCACCCACTACCTCTCCCGCCGCGCCGTGCTGGCAGGGCTGGGAACCACTGCAGTCGCCGCCACCCTGGCCGCCTGCGCGACCTCCGGCAGCTCCGGCTCGAAGTCCGGTGGAGCCGCCGGTGAAGGGGACGCCAGCCAGGTCGACGTCGTCACCTGGTGGTCGGCCGGCTCGGAGAAGCTCGGCCTGGACGCCCTGATCAAGGTCTTCAACCAGCAGTTCCCCAAGACGAAGTTCGAGAACAAGGCCGTCTCCGGCGGCGCCGGCAGCCAGGCCAAGCAGAAGCTCGCCGCGGACCTGGCCGCCAAGAACCCGCCGGACACCTACCAGGCCCACGCCGGCGCCGAGATCAAGGACCACATCGAGGCCGGCTACCTGCTGGACGTCTCCAGCCTCTACGAGGAGTTCAAGCTCAACGAGGCCTTCCCGGCCACCCTCATGGACCGCCTCAAGGACTCCGACGGCAAGATCTACTCCGTGCCCTCCAACATCCACCGGGCCAACGTCGTGTGGGCCTCGGTGCCCGCGCTCAAGGCCGCCGGGCTCGACCCGACCAAGCCCGCCACCACCATCGACGCCTGGATCGCCGACATGGAGAAGGTCAAGGCCGCCGGCCTGACGCCCATCACCATGGGCATGGCCTGGACCCAGCTCGAGCTGCTCGAGACCATCCTCATCGCCGACCTGGGCGTGGACGCCTACAACGGGCTCTTCGCAGGCAAGACCGACTGGGGCGGTGCCGAGGTTACCAAGGCGCTGGGGCACTACAAGACCATCGTGGGCTTCACCGACTCCTCCCTCTACACCGAGGACTGGGAGCCCGCCATGAAGCCCATCATGGACGGCAAGGCCGCCTTCAACGTCATGGGAGACTGGGCCGTGGCCGGCTTCGACGCCGCCGGCAAGAAGGCCGGCCAGGACTACGTCTACTTCCCGGTCCCGGGCACCGACGGCGTCTTCGACTTCCTGGCCGACTCCTTCACCCTGCCCGACGGCGCCAAGCACCCAGGCGGTGCCAAGAACTGGCTCAACGCCATCTCCTCCAAGGACGGCCAGATCGCCTTCAACACGGTCAAGGGCTCCATCCCGGCCCGTACCGACCTCACCGACGAGGAGAAGGCCAAGTTCTCGGACTACCAGCGCTCGGCCATGGAGTCCTTCGCCAAGGACAAGATCGTCTCCTCCATCGCTCACGGCGCGGCCCTGCCGTCGAAGGCCACCAACGCGATGAACGACGCCCTGACCAAGTTCGCCCAGGGCGCCTCGGACGTCACCGCCCTGCAGGCCGACCTCAAGGCGGCCGCCGCCTCCTGACCGGTTCCCCGGGGACGGGGGCGGGCCGTGCGCCCGCTCCGGTCCGCCCCCGTCCCCGGGGCCACCCTCCCGCCGATCACCCAGCCGGCGCTCATCACCACGACAGGCGGAACCCTTCCGTCACTTACGCATCAGGAGAACCTTGTGAGCACCAAGAGCGCCCCCGTGCGGCGCCGTCGGGCGAGCTGGAGGCAGTGGGGCCCGGGCCTCCTGCTCATCTCGCCCTCGATCATCCTCGTCGGCGTCTTCGTCTACGGGATGATCGGCATCAACATCAACACCTCCCTGCTGGACATGCACACCGCCGGCCAGGTCTCCGGACGCAGGGGGACCACCGTCGTCGGGCTGAGCAACTTCACGACCCTGTTCGGCAACCCGGACTTCCGCCACTCCTTCATCAACCTCATCCTGTTCACCGTCACCTTCCTGGCCGGCACCCTCGTGGTCGGCTTCCTGTGGGCCTGGCTCCTGGACCGCCCCATCAAGGGGGAGGGGATCTTCCGCTCCATCTTCCTGTTCCCCATGGCCGTGTCCTTCGTGGCCTCGGGCGTGGTGTGGCGGTGGCTGCTGAACTCCGCGCAGGGGGAGAGCGCCTCCGGGCTCAACCGCCTGTTCGAGATGACCGGCCTGCGGTTCCTGGAGAACTCATGGACCCAGAACACCACCTGGGGGATCCTGGCCATCGCGCTGCCGGCCGTGTGGCAGCTGGCCGGATACGTCATGGCGCTCTTCCTGGCCGGCTTCCGTGGCATTCCCGACGACCTGCGTGAGGCCGCCCGGGTCGACGGCGCCAGCGAGTGGCAGCTCTACAAGTCGATCATCTTCCCCCAGCTGACCCCGATCGCCCTGAGCGCCGTCATCATCATCGGACACATGTCCCTGAAGTCCTTCGACCTCATCATGTCGATCACGGACCAGCGCACCTACTCCACCAAGGTCCCGGCCATCGACATGTTCAACTTCATGACCGACAACGACTACTCCAACGCCGCCGCCGTCGGCACGATCCTGCTGGTCCTGGTCGCCGTCGCCGTCATCCCCTACCTCATCCACGACGCCAGGGGCAGGAGGTGAGCGACCATGACACAGGCACTCACGACGCGCAGTGCGCACCGCCCCGGCTGGGGCCAGACCGTCCGCTTCATCCTGCTGCTGGCCTCGGTGGTCCTCGTCCTCATCCCGGTCTACGTCCTGCTGGTGACCTCCTTCAAGGGATCCGCCGACGCCGATCCCTCGCGCACCTGGTACCTGCCCGAGGTCTGGGTCACCAAGAACTGGTCCAATGCCTGGAACCAGCTCAGTGGCGGGCTGCTGCGCTCCCTGGCGCTGGTCATCCCCTCCTCGATCATCTCCGCGATGCTGGGCAGCGCCAACGGCTTCGTCCTGTCCAAGTGGCGCTTCCCCGGGGCCAACGTGGTCTTCACCCTCATCCTGTTCGGCATGTTCATCCCCTACCAGGCGGTCATGATCCCGCTCATGCGCCTGGTGACCAGCGCCGACCTGGGCTTCGGGATCCACACGCTGATCCTCATGCATGTCGTCTACGGCATCCCGATCACGACGCTCATCTTCCGCAACTACTACGAGACCATTCCCCACGAGCTCATTGAGGCCGCCCGGGTCGACGGGGCCGGCATGCTGCGCACCTACGTCTCGGTGGTCCTGCCGATCTCGGTGCCCAGCTTCGTCGTCGTCCTCATCTGGCAGTTCACCTCCGCCTGGAACGACTTCCTGTTCGCCCTGTTCTTCGGTGGTGGGGCGCAGTCCGGGCCGGTGACGCTGGCGCTGAACAACCTGGCCCACGGCTCGATCCTGGCCGACTACGGGGCCTCCATGTCCGGGGCGCTCATCGCCTCGGTGCCGACCCTGGCGGTCTACATCCTGCTGGGCAAGTACTTCGTCGGCGGCCTCATGGCCGGATCCGTCAAGGGCTGAGGCCGGCCCGGACCGCTCGCCCCGCGTCCTACGCTGCCGCCTGCTCTCGCATCCGGCTGCCGCCCCGGCTTGGGGACGGCAGCCGGATGTGATGTGATCGGGGCATGGCACGTCGCAGATCCAAGCGCCCCTACGGGCAGGGGCACATCCCCTTGAGCATGGACCGTCTCGCCTCCGTGCCGCGCACCCAGACCGGCCCCGGCGGCGCCGACTTCACCGTGCGCCACCTGCGTGGCGGGGACAAGTCCTACACCTGTCCCGGCTGCCACCGCGTCATCCCGGCCGGCACCGCGCACGTGGTGGCTTGGAGCAATGAGTCCCTCTTCGGAGCCGACCGCGGACTGGAGGAGCGGCGTCACTGGCACACCTCATGCTGGGAGCGGCGCCTCTGGTAGAGCCCGACGCCGGCGGGAGACAGCGGGGCAACGGGGCTGAGAGTCACACGAGCGGTTCTTCGCAGCGCTCCTCCCAGCCCGGAAGCAGGCGGTCCAGCGCGAAGCGCAGCGGCACGATGTCCCCGTCGCGTCCGCCCTCGCCGATGGTCATCGGCACCGGTTGGCTCTCGGGCCTGACCCCGCGCAGGCGCTGCCCCAGGTTCAGCGGCATCGACAGGACGTAGTAGCTCCCCTGCGTGTCGATGCCGACCGTCTCGTCGGCCCTCAGGTACCAGCCGCGCAACGGGGTTCGGGCGCTACCGCCCCCGTAGCCGCGCACCCGCAGAGGAATGTCCTCAAGGCCCTCCTTGCGGGCGACGGTGAGAAAGAGCCCCACGATGCGGGCGGCCCGGGCGTGCTCGGCATCCTGACGCTCCTGGAGCATGCGGGCCCGCTGCGCGGCCGCACGACGACGCGACGCCGCCCAGTCGCAGTCACCAGAACCGCTAGAGCTGGTGGACTCGGTCTCGGACCGGGCGGCGTCGTCGGCTGTCATGTCAGCGTCTCAGCGGCGTCCTTTGCCCTGACGGGGGTGGCGGTTGGCAGAGTTGCCGGAGTTACCGGAGCCGTTGGAGCTCTTCCCCGGGGCCGGGACGTGCTCGATGCGAGCGGGGCCGCCCTTCTGGGCGTTCTTCGGGGCCGGCTGCTGGCCACTGCCTGAGGCCGCAGCGGCCTTGTTCGCGGCCGGCGCGGGGGCCGCCGAGGTGGCCGACGGCGCGGAGGAGGCGCTGCCCGAGGCGGCGGAGCGCGGGCTGCCGGCACTGCCGGACGCTGCCGGCTCTGCCGACTCCGCCGACTCCGTGGAGGGCGGCTCTGGAGCCGGAGCCGGACTCGACTCCTGAGGCAGGGCTGCGACGTGGTCGGAGAAGGTGGGGGCCTGGGGCAGTGCGCCTCCCAGGACGCCGCGCATCTCGGTGAGGTAGGCGGCGACCGAGTCGCGCTGGCGCTCAAGCTCCTGGAGCTGGCGGGCGGCCACCTGGGCGGTGACGTCGGCGTCCGCACGGGCGTCGCTGATGATCTGCTCGGCCTCGATGCGGGCCTGTGCCAGAGTCTCTTCGGCCTGGGTGACGGCCTCCTCCTGGCGCTTGCGGGCCTCGGCGTCGGTGCGCGCGCGGACCTCCTCGGCCCGGGACAACGCCTCCTGCAGACGCTCCTCGGCCTCCTGGGCCTGGATCTGGGCCTGCTCCTGCATCTCACGGATGCGCTCGCGCGTGGCCTCGTGGGCGTCGGAGTCCTCCTGGGCGGCCTGCTCGTGGGCCGCTGCGATCTCCAGGGTGGCCTGCTGACGCAGCTCGGTGGCCTCCGCGCGGGCCGCGGCCGCCTCGTCGGTGGCCGAGCGACGCAGTGTCTCCGACTCGTTGCGCGCCGAGGTGAGGATCTCCTCGGCCTCGCGCTTGGCCTTGCCAACGGTCAGCTCGGCCTCCTGCTTGGCTGCGGAGAGGATTTCCTCGGCCTTCGCCGTGGAGGTCTTGTGCAGCTCGTCGGCCTCGGCCGCGGCCGCCTCGCGGTTGGCGGTGGCGTCGCGCTCGGAGGTGATGGCGATCTCGGCGGCCTGCTTGCGGGCCTGGGACAGGACCAGTGCGGCCTCGCGCTCCGCGCTGGCTCGCATCTCGGTGACGGCCGCCTCGGATTCGGCGGAGATCTGGGCGGCCTTGCGCGAGGCAGAGGAGACCAGCTCCTGGGCGCGGGCCTCGGCGTTGGCCAGAGCGGTCGAGGCCTCCCCTTGGGAGCGGGAGCGCAGCTCGCTGGCCTCTCGGCGGGCATCAGCGAGCAGGGTCGCCGCCTCCGAGGCGCTGCGCTCGGAGAGGTTCTTGGCGTTGGTCCGGGTCCGGGTCAACAGGGCGTCGGCCTCGGCGTTGGCCTTGGACAGGACGGAGGCGCTCTGCTCCTCGGCGCTGCGCAGCAGCTGCTCGATCCGTGAGCCCAGGCCGGCGTAGGTCGGCTTGTCGGACTCCCGCAGCCGGCGCTGAGCATCGGCCAGCTCGCCGGCCAGCGTCATAGCGCGCTGGTCAAGACTGGCCACCTCGCGACGCGCGTCGGCCAGCTGGCGTGAGAGCTGCTCCAGCTTCCGGTCGACCTGAGCGCGGTCGTAACCGCGCATCGTGATGGCAAACTCGCTGTATTCCTCAGCCACGTCGGGTTCCTCCTCCTGGCGAGCCGGGGACGCTCACCACCAGGGCAAGCCTAACGATTGGGTGTGATCAGGGCGGTAATCACAAAAGAGTGACCATACTCACAGAAAGCTGGTGGTGGTTCGGTTCCCGACCGAGCAGGAGGAGTCGCGGATGGATGCACTGGTGGACTGCTCGGGCGTGTCCGATCTCGTGCGCGCGTTTCTTCGCGCGTTACCCCGTTTCCGCTTCGAGACCGCAGCGCCGCTCGACGGTGCGGCGAGGCCCTTTCTGCTGGCGGAATTCCGGGAGATATCGCTTCGCTCAGCGCGTGTCTGGCTGTGATCTTGCGCCGAGGTCGGTGCGGTCGCGGGGTCCGTCATGCGATTCTGGTCCTAGGCGGGCGCACGGTGAGCGCTCGCAGCGATACCCGGCTCCGCAGCCGGCCGTCGTCCAACCGTCCGCGAGCATAGGAGATCCGCGTCGTGAGTCGACGTATCTTGAGCGTGGTAGTGACCGTCCTCGGGCTGGTCCTCGTCGCCCTGGCCGTTTGCTCGGCCACCATCTGGAAACCCGGCTCCAAGGTCGAGGCGAAGTTCGCCTCCGGCCCTTCTCAGCCCTACGTCATCACAGCCCCCGGGGTTCTCAGTGGTGCGGACTCTGACGTCACCGTGACGGCGAGCTCCTCCGACGGCAAGGACGTCCACCTCTTCGTGGCCAGGGCGGCCGACCTCGACGCCTGGATGAGTCCCGACGCCGACAACGCGCTGCCCTACACGGTGGTCACCAGTATCGACGCCGATGCCGGAACCCTGTCCTCCAGGGACGAGACCCAGTACTGCCCGCCGGCCAATGCCACTCCCGCTCCTTCCGTGGCGGCCTCCTCTCAGCCCTCAGCCTCCGCGCAGGCCGGCGGCTCGCAGTGCTCGGCGCGCAAGGCCAAGGGCGTGACCGCCTCGGGCTCCGACATCTGGCTGGGGGAGAAGACCGGCGGCTCGTCAGTCACCTTCAACACTGGCAAGGACGCCGACCGCGCCATGCTGCCGCGCAAGAGCGTTGACGAGCAGGTCGTCGTCATGGCCATGACCGACGGCAAGGCCCCGGCTCCCGGCCTGACCATCAGCTGGAAGCGCCAGGTGGAGACGCCCTGGTACTTCTACGGGGGACTGGTCCTGGGCAGCCTCTTCGTGCTCGTGGGGGCCTTCCTGTTCTTCATCGACCTCCAGCTGCGCCGCACCAATGTCGATCGGCGCACCCGTTCGGCCGAGCGGGCGGCCCGCATCGCCAACGCCGACTCGGTCTCCACCCAGGGCATCCCCCAGGTGGACGATCCCGACCGACGGCTGACCCGCCGAGAGCTGCGGAACAAGGAGCGCGCCGAGGCCTCGGGCGAGCCCTGGACCGACCCGCGCACCGGGCGCGTCTACCTCGACGGCGTCGAGACGTTCTCCGCCCCCTCGGCAGCTGAGGCCCTCCCCACCGATGGCTACGACGACGGCCCCTCAACCGGGCTCAGTGCCGGCTCCGGCAGCGGGTTCGGTGACGGAGCCGCGGCCTCCTACGGTGAGAGCCACGGCGAGCAGGGCGACCACGCGGTTGCCGGCCTTGCCCGAGGCGCGTCCGTCGTCCCAGGTCTTGATGAGACAGCCACCCGGCAGTACCGGGCCGCCCGGGAGCCGGAGGGCCTCCAGGACGGCGAGGCGCTGGCCATCACCTCGGATGCTGCCAACACCTCCGACTCGTCGGCTCACTCCAACCCCCCGGCTCTCAGAGACGGCGTCGGCACCGGTGTCGGTGCCGGTCACATGGCCGTGGGCGCGGACCAGGTGGCCGGCCAGGGCGCCGACGCCCCGGACCACTCCCGCTTCGCACCGCCGGAGCACCACACCAGCCACGTGGCGGGCGGTGACGATGCACAGTCCTTCGAGACCGACACCGCCGAGTTCCAGGACGCGGCCTCCTCGGCCCCGTCGCAGGATCCCGGCCTCCAGGCGCCGACCGGATTCGCCCAGCCGGAGGTGAGTGACGCGTCGCTGAGCTGGAGTGAGCAGGAGGTCGAGCCGGCGCGCGGCCCCGCCTTCTCCCCGAGCGGCTTCTTCGGGGACTCCTCTGCGACGTCGACCACCGTGTCGTGGCCCTCCTACTCCGACGGCGTCGAGCTGCCTCCGCAGGCCGACCCCTCCGTCATCCAGGCCGTTGACGCCGAGCCCCTCAGTGAGCCAGACCCCACCGCGGACCCCGACAACCAGGAGCGCGCATGATGTCCACCCGTCGAGCCTTTCTGAGCGCAGGCGGTGCCTCCGCCATCGCCCTGAGCCTGGCCGCCTGCTCGCGGTCTCAGCCCAAGACCGCCCAGACCGTGGCCTCCGGTACGCCGATCGCCGAGCCCGTCCTCAACGACAAGCAGCTCGCCGAGATCCTCCAGCGCGTCCAGACCGGCCTGGCGGCGGCGGACAAGGAGAAGAACGCGGACAAGCTCAAGGAGGTCATGTCCGGTCCGGCGGCGCGGATCCGTGCCGCCGAGTACGCCACCGCCTCCGCCAGCGGGAACGACTCCTTCATCCACGCCATGACCACGAAGATCCAGGGAGGGGGAGTGGGGCAGACCGTCGGTTTCCCCCGTAACGCCGCGGTCGCCTCGGAGGGCGACAAGAGCGTCTCGATCATCTCCCTGGAGCAGGGCTCGGCCCGGGACCAGTTCAAGGTGTGGGCCTGGGTGCAGGGTTTCGCCGTGCAGGCGAGCATTCCCGTGCTGACTAAGCAGTCGGCCCAGCACGCCAAGCAGGTGACGGCCGAGTCCACCGGGCTGGTCGCCACCCCCAAGGCGGTTCTCGACTCCTACGTCGATGCGCTCAACCACCCCGACGGTGAGAACGGCAAGGCCTTCCCCGACGACAACCTGCGTCAGAAGGTCCAGGCCGCCCGAA
This sequence comes from Actinomyces sp. HMSC075C01, assembly GCF_001812965.1. Classification (NCBI taxonomy): domain Bacteria; kingdom Bacillati; phylum Actinomycetota; class Actinomycetes; order Actinomycetales; family Actinomycetaceae; genus Actinomyces; species Actinomyces sp. HMSC075C01. The sequence continues at coordinate 28,341 of NZ_KV810986.1, read as the reverse complement.
GCACCGATCTCAAGTCCCTGGGCGAGGTCACCGTGACGGCGGTTCCCGGTCAGGACGGGTTCCAGGGCCTGCAGCTGGAGGAGGGGGACGGTGGGGCGCTGGTCTTCACCACCCTGACCTTCACGGTAGTCTACAAGCGCACCGTTGACGGCTCCGACCTCACCTTGCAGGGTGACGTCGCCGCTCACATGGGTGGCAACCAGAAGATCCTCGGCACCGTGACCGCCACCTACGACTCCATGGTGGCCTTCTCCATCCCCAAGAAGGGAAGCAGCGAGAAGGTGACCGTTCTGGGCGCCGAGACGGCGCTCATGAAGGTGGAGCGGGACGACTCCAAGACGCCGGCCCCCACGGCTTCGGCGTCGGCCAAGCCGTCCTGACCGCCTCCGGTCCCCGGCCCGGCTCCGTGACTGTTCGGAGTCGGGCCGCAGGCGCGCCCAGACCGGTGAGCAGTGTGAGGCCTGCCAACCGCGCCGGCGCCCACGGACACTGAAAGACCCAGACCAATGAAGCAACCGGGCTGCGGCCCGAGGAAGGTAGAGCTGCCATGAGCATGTTCGGCGCCGTCGACCTGTCCAGTTTCGCCCCCGCCACCAAGCCGGCCGGCTCTACCGGCGCCACCCCGAGCCCCACCGCCGGGGATCGCCCCTCAGGAGCCTCCGGGTTGCCGGTGCCGCTCGTGGTCGACGTCGATGCCTCCAGCCTGCGCGAGGCCGCCGAGGTCTCGACCCGGGTTCCCGTCGTCATCATCCTGCACACTCCGCGCAGCCAGGCCAGTACCGACCTCGCCGCCGCGTTGGAGCAGCTCGCCGATCAGTACGCCGGCCGCTTCCAGCTGGCGCGCGTGAACGTGGATGCCGCCCCCGAAGTCGCTCAGGCCCTTCAGGCTCAGGCCGTCCCCACCGTCGTGGCCCTCATCGCGGGCCAGCCGGTGCCGATGTTCCAGGGGACGGTGCCCCAGGAGCAGCTGCGTTCGGTCATTGACCAGCTGCTGGAGGTTGCTGCCGCCAACGGTGTCAACGGCACCATCGCCGTTGATGGCGCGGCTGGCGGTGACCCCCAGGCCGAGCCCGAGGAGACCGAGGTCGAGCGGGCAGCCCGCGAGGCCATCGAGGCTGGGGACTTCGCCACCGCCGAGGAGGTCTACACCCACGCCATCGCCCAGAACCCCGGCGACGACGACCTCAAGGTGGCCCGCAACCAGGTGCGCCTCATGGCCCGCTTGGACGGCCAGGACCCCCACGAGCTCCTCGCAGCCGCCGACGCTGCGCCCACGGATCTGACCGCGGCCCTGGCCGGTGCCGACGCCGCCCTGGCCCTGGGGGATGTCAACGCCGCCCTCGGCCGGGCCCTGGAGGCCGTGCGCACCCACGTGGGGGAGGAGCGGGAGACGGCCCGGCTGCGACTGCTCGAGCTCTTCGAGATCATCGGCTCCACCTCCCCGGAGGTCGCCCAGGCCCGCCGCCGCCTGGCCACCATGCTCTACTGATCCTCGGCGGACCCTGCTGAGGACCTGGCAGCGCCCAGCGCATACGGAAAAAGGAGTGCCCCTCACCGGTCGTGGTGAGGGGCACTCGCTCATGCCGTGACGATCAGGCAATGGGCTCGGGGTCGATCTTCCAGACCTCGCGGGCGTAGTCGCTGATGGTGCGGTCGGAGGAGAATCGGCCCGAGCGGGTGATGTTCACCCAGGCCTTGCGCTGCCAGGCACGGGTGTCGGCGTAGTCGGCCGCCATGGCGTCCTTGGTCTCGCGGTAGGAGGCGAAGTCGCCCAGGACGTAGTAGACGTCGGCCGGCTCGTGGGAGGCCTCCAGCAGGCTGCGGCGCAGGTCGGCGAACCAGCCCGAGCCGTTGTCGTCCAGGGTGCCGTCGGTGAAGGCGTCCAGGACGCGCTTGAGACCGGGGACGTTCTCGTAGTGCCACACGGGGTCGTAGCTCTCACGCAGGGCGGGCAGCTCGTCCTCGGTGGCGCCGAAGATGTAGGCGTTGTCATCCCCGACGGCCTCCAGGATCTCCACGTTGGCGCCGTCGAGCGTGCCCAGGGTCAGGGCGCCGTTCATCATGAACTTCATGTTGGAGGTGCCCGAGGCCTCCTTGCCGGCCATCGAGATCTGCTCGGAGACGTCGGCGGCCGGGATGATGTGCTCGGCCGGGGAGACGTTGTAGTTGTGGACGAAGACGACCTTGATGGTCTGGGAGACCACGGGGTCGTTGTTGACCAGGTCGGCGATGGCGTTGATGAGCTTGATGACGCCCTTGGCCCGGATGTACCCGGGGGCCGCCTTCGCCCCGAAGATGAAGACCCGCTTGGGGACCTGCAGGCTCGGGTCCTGCTTCATGCGGAAGTAGAGGTCCAGGATGTAGATGGCGTTGAGCAGCTGGCGCTTGTACTCGTGGAGGCGCTTGATCTGGACGTCGAAGATCGCCTCCGGGTCGATCTCGATCCCCTCGCGCTGGGCGATCCACGCGGCGAAGTCCACCTTGTTGGCGTGCTTGATCTCCGCCAGGCGGTCGTAGACGGACTCGTCCACGGAATCGGTGTGCTCGGCCAGGACGGAGAGATCCTTGACCCAGGCGTCCGAGCCGGTGACCTCGTCCAGGAGCGCCGACAGGCGCGGGTTGCACTGGCGCAGCCAGCGGCGGGGGGTGACGCCGTTGGTCTTGTTGTTGAAGCGCTCGGGCCAGATGGCGTGCCACTCGCCCAGGGTCTCGCGCTTGATGATCTCGGTGTGCAGCGCGGCGACGCCGTTGATGGAGTACGAGGCGTAGCAGGCGATCCAGGCCATGCGCACCTTGTCCCCGCAGATGGGGGCCATGTAGTCGATGGTGTCCTGCTCCAGGCCACGCTCGGCCATCTCCATGCGGAAGCGGCGGTCGATCTCGCGAACGATCTCGGTGATGCGCGGGAAGAGACGGTCGAAGATGGAGATCTCCCAGGTCTCCAGGGCCTCTGCCAGCACCGTGTGGTTGGTGTAGGCGAAGGTCTTGGTGACCACCTCCCAGGCCTCCTCCCAACCCAGGTGGTGCTCGTCCAGGAGGATGCGCATCAGCTCAGGGATGGCGAGCACCGGGTGGGTGTCGTTGAGCTGGATGGCGTTGAAGTCGGCGAAGCCGGTCAGGTCCTCACCGTGATGGCTGACGTAGTTCTCGACGATTTGCTGCAGGGAGGCCGAGCAGAAGAAGTACTGCTGGCGAACCCGCAGGACCTTGCCCTCGTAGGTGGTGTCGTTGGGGTAGAGGACGCGGGAGATGTCCGAGGTGCGCTCGCGATCGACGATGGCCTCGGTGAAGCGCTGGGAGTTGAAGGCGTCGTAGTCGAACTCCTCGAGCGGCTCGGCCTTCCACAGGCGCAGGGTTCCCACGTTCTTGGTGCCGTAGCCGGTGATGGGCATGTCGTAGGGGATGGCGCGCACGGTCATGTCCCGGTAGTGCACCAGGCGCTGGGCCTCCTCGTGACGGATGACGAAGGGGTAGCCCTCCTCCATCCAGGGGTCGGGGTGCTCGGTCTGGAAGCCATCCTCGAAGAGCTGCTTGAACAGCCCGTAGCGGTAGAGGATGCCGAAGCCGTTGACCGGCAGGTCGAGGGTGGCGCAGGAGTCGAGGAAGCAGGCGGCCAGGCGTCCCAGCCCGCCGTTGCCCAGGGCTGCGTCGGGCTCCTGCTCCAGGACGTCGGAGAGGTTGACGCCGAAGGAACCGACGACCTCGCGCGCCTCGTCGACCATCCCCAGGTTGGAGAGGTTGTTGAGCAGGGCGCGGCCCATGAGGAACTCGGCGGAGAAGTAGTGCTCCTGGCGCCCGGCGCTGTACTTCTGCTCGGTGGCGTACCAGTCGTCCGCAATAGTGTCGACGACGGCGGCGGACAGGCCCTGCCAGACCTCCATGAGGGTGGCTGCGGTCTCGGGGCGACCGGATACGGCGCGCACCTGCGCGGGGGCGCTCGTGACCAGTTTCTGTGTCATTCTTCTTCCCTTGTCAGGCATCGTGGTCGCCGACTGCAAGAATTTTGCAGCGGACTGAAACATCGTACATCGACGGGGCCGGACCGACCGGAGCACGCAGAGTGACAGGGCACCGGAGGCCGCGCGCCTGTGCGAGACAGGGCCCAGACTACCGGCTCACAGGTGATGGCGGCGGGTCAAGTTCGAAGTTCTGAAGACGCGACGAGCAACAGGCCGCGGTGGGGTGGGAGGCGCGGGCCCCTCACCCCACCGCGGTGCGTGGTTTCGGCTCGGATCAGTCCTGAGCCGGACGCAGGAAGACCGCTCCCATCGGGGGGACCCGCAGGCTCACGGAGGCCGGGCGCCCGTTCCAGGGCAGGTCCTCGGCCTCGACACGGCCCAGGTTGCCCACGCCGGAGCCGCCGTAGTCCTCGGAGTCGGTGTTGAGGACCTCCTCCCAGTCCCCGGCGAAGGGCAGGCCCACCCGGTAGCCCTCGTGCGGGGTGCCGGCGAAGTTGATGATGCAGACCATCAGATCGGCCCGCCCGTCGGCGTCGGTCCCCTTGCGCAGGTAGGACAGGACGTTGTGGTCGCCGTCGCCGGCCTCGATCCACTCGAATCCTCGGTGGGAGAAGTCCTCCGACCACAGGGCCGGCGAGCTGAGGTAGAGGTGGTTGAGGTCGCTGACCAGAGCGAGCAGCCCCTGGTGGCCGGGGTCATCCAGGATCCACCAGTCCAGGGACGTATCCGCGTTCCACTCGGTTCCCTGGCCGAACTCCTGCCCCATGAACAGCAGCTGCTTGCCGGGGTGGGACCACTGGTAGGCGTACAGGGCGCGCAGGCCCGCCAGCTCCTGCCAGTGGTCGCCGGGCATCTTGGACAGCAGAGAGCCCTTGCCATGGACGACCTCATCGTGGCTCAGCGGCAGGATGAACTGCTCGGAGAAGGCGTACACGAGGGAGAAGGTCAGCTCGCCGTGGTGGTAGCGGCGGTTGACCGGGTCCTCTGCGAGGTAGCGCAGGGTGTCGTTCATCCAGCCCATGTTCCACTTCAGCCCGAAGCCCAGGCCGCCGTACTCGGTGGGGGCGGTGACGCCCGGCCACGCCGTGGACTCCTCAGCGGCCATGACGATGCCGGGGTTCTTGCGGTAGGCGGTGGCGGTGGCCTCCTGCAGGAAGCTGATGGCCTCCAGGTGCTCGCGGCCGCCGAACTGGTTGGGGTGCCACTGGCCGTCCTGGCGCGAGTAGTCCAGGTAGAGCATGGAGGCCACGGCGTCGACGCGCAGACCGTCGGCGTGGAACTCCTGGAGCCAGTACAGGGCGTTGGCGACCAGGAAGTTGCGCACCTCGTTGCGTCCGAAGTTGAACACGTAGGTGCCCCAGTCGGGGTGCTCGCCTCGCTGCGGGTCGGGGTCCTCGTACAGCGGGGTGCCGTCGAAACGGGCCAGGGCCCACTCGTCCTTGGGGAAGTGGGCGGGAACCCAGTCCAGGATGACGCCGATGCCGGCCTGGTGGAGCTGGTCCACCAGGTAGCGGAAGTCATCCGGGGTTCCGAAGCGCGAGGTGGGGGCGTAGTAGCTGGTGACCTGGTAGCCCCAGGAGCCGCCGAAGGGGTGCTCGGCCACCGGCAGGAACTCCACGTGGGTGAAGCCGGCCTCCTTGACGTAGGGGACCAGCTCCTCGGCCAGGCCGCGGAAGCCCAGCCCCTGGCGCCATGAGCCGATGTGGACCTCGTAGATGCTCATCGGTCCGCTGTGGGGGTCGGTGGCGGCGCGCTTGGCCATCCACTCCTGGTCCTCCCACTGGTGGAACTGGTCGGTGACTACCGAGGCGGTGGCCGGGGGGACCTCGGTGGCGCGGGCCATCGGGTCGGCCTTCTGGTGCCAGGAGCCGTCGGCGAAGCAGATCTCGAACTTGTAGCGCGCACCGACCCCGACGCCGGGCACGAACAGCTCCCACACCCCGGAGGATCCCAGGGAGCGCATGGCGGTGGCGGTGCCGTCCCAGTAGTTGAAGTCGCCGACGACGCGCACGGCGCGGGCGTTGGGGGCCCACACGGCGAAAGCGGTTCCCTCGATCTCGCCCATGGGGCCGTCGTAGTGCTTGATGTGGGCGCCCAGGACCTCCCACAGCTCCTCGTGTCGGCCCTCGGAGATGAGATAGATGTCCATCTCACCCAGAGTGGGCATGTAGCGGTAGGGGTCGTCGACGGTGGTGGTCTCGTCGCCGTAGGTGACTTTGATGCGGTAGTCGGGGACCTCCTGGCCGGGCAGGACCGCCACCCAGACGCCGTCCTGCTCATGGGTGGCGGGGTAGGCGCCGTCCTTGGTGACGACGACGACGTCGTCGGCCAGGTGGCGGACGGTGCGGATGGTGACTCCGTTCTCGCCGATGTGGGCGCCCAGGACCTCGTGCGGGTCGTGGTAGCGCGCGTAGGCGACGTCAGCCAGGATCCAGGGGTCCACGGGGACGGGGGTGAGGTCGACTGGGGCCTCGGAGCCGAGGTCCTTCTCAGGTGTGTTGGCGCTCATACAGCAACTCTTCCATGCGTTGGTGATTAACGGGTGCTTTTGGACGTCGAACCGATGGGGATGACGGGGATGGAGGATCGTCGCGTGCTCAGCCCTCCGTGTGCTTGGACAGGACCGACTCGATCCCCGCCATGGGGATGCCCAGCCAGTCGGGACGGTTGCGGGCCTCGTAGACGGCCTCGTAGAGGGCCTTGTCGAGCTCCAGGCAGGTCAGGACCGTCTGATACGAGGCCTCTGCCTGCTCCTCGGTGCTGGACACGGTCGGCGAGGGCTCCGGCGAGCCGGTCTCGTGGCGCCCCTGGCGGTAGCCCTCCTCGAAGGCGGTGCGCACGGCGGGGAGCCAGTCGGGGTGGGGGGCCTTGCCGACGGCGGCGGCGTAGTCGAAGGAGCGCAGCATGCCGGCCACGTCCCGAGCCGGCAGGTCGGGGTCGGAGCGCTGGGCCAGGGGGCGCAGGGGCTCGCCCTCGAAGTCCAGGACGTACCAGCGCTGCTGGCCGCCGATCTCGTGAAGCACCTGCCCCAGGTGGTAGTCGCCGTGGATGCGGGTGGCCGGCTCCAGGGCCTCGAGCGCCTCGAGCCGCTCCATGGTCTGCTCCACCTTGAGCTCCAGGGCCCGGATGTGCCCGGAGAGCTCGGGCACCTCCTCCAGCGCCCACCGGGCGCGCTTGCGCAGGGAGGCGGCGAGCTCGGTCGGCGTTGGCGGCCGGCTCGTGCCCAGGGAGGCGGCCAGGTGGTGGTGCATCTGCGCGGTCGTGCGTCCCAGATCCCGGGCCAGCTCCACGGCGCGGGCCCGCACCGGTCCGTCGACGTCGTCGGTGGAGGCCAGTGAGCAGAACAGCTCGAAGCCGTCGTCGGCGCGGGGCACGAAGCTGCAGGCCACGGCCGAGTCGGTGGACTCCTCCAGGGCGGGCTGGCCGCAGCCGCCCATGCGCGTCCAGGTCATGGTGGACCAGGCCACCGGCGTGGGCACCCGGTCCCAGCCGCTGCGGGCCAGGGCCACCGACAGCTCCACGTCGGGATTGCGCCCGTGCTCCAGGACCCGCAGGAGCTTGACGATGAGGTCACCGGTGGCGGCGTCCTGCTCCCCAAGAGCCTCGGCGGGGTCGGAAGGGGCCGGCAGGATGACGGAGGTGTTGGACTGCTCCCCGGTGGTCACCCGCAGCCTCGGCGCCCGCTGGGCGATGGCCAGGGCTCCGGCCTCGCTCAGGACGGTGCCCGCCTTCAGCGTGCTCAGGGCCCAGGCCCGCCAGAAGGCCGGGTGGTGGGCGCCGTCGACGAGCGCCACCTGCGTGGGTGACCCCTGAGAGCCGGTGGTCACCAGCAGGCCGTGGTTGCCGGGTGCCTCACCGGGGGTGGCGAAGGAGTCGAGCGCCTCGGCGGCCTCCAGGACCACCGGTACGTGCAGCAGCACCATCCCGTCGCGGTGACCGGTCTCGGCCTGGTTGCCCCGTAGGGCGGCGATGACGAGGTCTCGCACCCCCTCCTCCGGCTCCCAGGTTGCGATCACGCGCAGGGAGCCCAGGGGCGGTGCGGCGTCCCCCTTGAGCGGGAACCAGCGCCGTTGGAGCATCCACGGTCCCAGCGCAGCGAGGATCTCGGCATTGGTGGGCCAGGTCGACGGGGCCTGGGCGCTGCGCAGGGAGTGTGCCGGCACGGTGGCGGGCTGCGGTGCGGCGGAGATCGGTTCGTTTGGCATCAGACTTCCTCGGTCGGGTAGTACTCGTGGTCGCTCTGGGGGGCGTCGTCGGGCTCGGTCGGGTCAACGGACAGCCAGTAGTATCCGCGCGCGCCCAGCGTCAGGGTGAGGCGGCCGCGCTCGTCGACGGGCGGGAAGGCGCAGCCCCCGAACAGGTCCGTGGTGCCCCTGCCCGCCAGCTCGGGAACCTCGATCGTCACCGATCGGGGGGTGGCCGAGAGGTTGGCGACGCACAGGAGGGTCTCGCCCCCCTGCCCTGGCTCCTCGTCGCAGCGCGTGTGCGCCAGGACGGCGTCGTCGCTGGTGGAGCGCAGGAGGAAGCTCCCGCGACCCAGCACGGGGTGGGCGCGGCGCAGGTGCAGGATCCGTCGGGTGAAGTGCAGCAGCGAGTCGGGCCGGGCCATCTCAGTGGCCACCCTCAGGTGCGCGTACCCAGGGGCCTGGATGAGCGGAAGCGTCAGGGCGCCGGGGTCAACCACGGAGGAGAAACCCATGTTGGGGGAGTCGTCCCACTGCATGGGGGTGCGCACGGCGTCGCGGTCCTCCAGCCAGATGTTCTCACCCATGCCGATCTCGTCGCCGTAGTAGAGGCAGGGGCTGCCCGGCAGCGACAGGAGCAGGGCGTAGGCCAGCTCCACCTCGGCGCGCGAGGCGTCCAGGAGCGGGGCCAGGCGGCGCCGGATCCCGATGTTGGCGCGCATGCGCTCCTCGGGGGCGTACCAGGCGTACATCTGGTCGCGCTCGGCGTCGGTGACCATCTCCAGGGTCAGCTCGTCGTGGTTGCGCAGGAAGGTCCCCCACTGCCCGTGAGCGGGGATGTCGGGGGTCTTCTCCAGCACCCAGCGAATGGCCTCGGCCGAGCCCTGCCGCAGCGCGAAGAAGATGCGCGGCATGACCGGGAAGTGGAAGCACATGGTGCACTCGGGCACCTCCTCGGTGCCGAAGTACTCCACGACGTCCTCGGGCCACTGGTTGGCCTCGGCCAGCGTGATGGTCCCGGGGAACTCCCGGTCGAGCATCTCGCGGATCCCAGCGATGATCTCGTGGGTACCGGCCAGGTTCTCGCAGTTGGTGCCCTCCGACTCGATCAGGTAGGGGACGGCGTCGAGGCGGAAGCCGTCCACCCCGGTGCGCGCCCAGAAACGGATGACGTCGTGGATGGCCTCGATGACCGCCGGGTTGCGGTAGTTGAGGTCGGGCTGGTGGGAGAAGAAGCGGTGCCAGTAGAACTGGCCGCGCTCGACGTCGTAGGCCCAGTTGGACTCCTCGGTGTCCACGAAGATGATGCGGGCGTCGTCGTAGCCGGAGTCGTCGTCGGCCCACACGTAGAAGTCTCCGTAAGGACCCTCGGGGTCCGAGCGGGAGGCCTGGAACCAGGGGTGGGCGTCCGAGGTGTGGTTGACGACCATGTCGATGATGATGCGGATCCCACGCTGGTGGGCCTGGTGGACCAGCTCGCGGAAGTCCTCCATCGTCCCGTAGCGCGGGTCGATGGCCGTGTAGTCGGAGATATCGTAGCCTCCGTCGCGCCCGGGGGAGGGGTAAAAGGGCGGGATCCACACGCAGTCCACGCCCAGCCACGCCAAATAGTCCAGCCGGGAGATGAACCCGCGCAGGTCCCCGACGCCGTCGCCGTCGGAGTCGGCGAAGGAGCGCAGCAGCGCCTCGTAGAAGACCGCCGTGCGGAACCACTCGGGGTCCGGGCTCAGGCCGGGCCGGGCCTGAGCGGGCAGGACCGGTACGCCGGGGATCGGCGGTGCCACCGTCATCGGCATGGGGATCCCGCCGCTGGGGGTGGGCAGCGCCGCCATGGCCGCGGTTCCGGCAGCGGCCACGGGAGCCGCTACGGGGACACTCCCCGGCACGGGCTGGCCGAAAGGGCCGACCGGCACTGCGGCCTGCGGCTCGTTGCCAGCAGGCATCGGTCCGATGCTCATCGGGTCCGTGCTCACAACGGCTCCACGGAGAAGACGTGGGCGACCTGCCCGGCGAAGGGATCAAGGCGCACGTAGTTCTGCCCCGACCAGTCGTAGGTGTCTCCAGTGAGCTCGTCGGTCACTCTGACCACCGGGCGTGAGGCATCCACCCAGCCCGGCAGGCCCAGGGCCTCCAGGTTGAGGTAGACCTCGCCGGCGCGCGCCCCGTGCGGGTCGAGGTTGACCACCGTCAGGACGACGTCCTCCCTGCCCGTGGGGCTGTGGAAGGCATCCACCCGCTTGGAGTAGGCGAGGAGCTGGTCATCGCTGGTGGGGTGGAAGTAGATGTCCCGCAGCTGGCGCAGGGCCGGGTGGGAGGATCGGGCGGCATTGAGACGGGTGAGCAGCTCCTCGATCCCGTTGCGACGGGCGGTGGCGAAGTCGCGCGGCTTGTACTCGTACTTCTCGTTGTCGATCTGCTCCTCGTAGCCCGGGCGCGGCGTGGACTCGGCCAGCTCGTAGCCCGAGTAGATGCCCCAGGTCGGCGAGAGCGTGGCCGCCAGGACGGCGCGCAGCTTGAAGGCCGGCACCTTCCCGTTGGTCATGAAGGGCGTGAGGATGTCGTGCGTGGTGGGCCAGAAGGCTGGACGCAGCAGGTGGGCGGTGCCCTTGCTGAGCTCCATCATGTACTCGATGAGCTCTTGCTTGGTGTTACGCCAGGCGAAGTAGGTGTAGGACTGGTGGAAGCCGATCATGCCCAGGGTGCGCATCATGGCAGGACGGGTGAAGGCCTCGGCCAGGAACAGCACGTCGGGGGACTCAGCGTGGATCTCGGCGATGAGCCGCTGCCAGAAGGCCAGGGGCTTAGTGTGGGGGTTGTCCACCCGGAAGATCGTCACGCCGTGCGCGATCCAGGTGTGCACGACTCCCAGGATCGCCTGATAGATGCCCTCGGGGTCGTTGTCGAAGTTGAGCGGGTAGATGTCCTGGTACTTCTTGGGCGGGTTCTCGGCGTAGGCGATCGAGCCGTCGGCCAGAACCGTGAACCACTCCGGGTGCTCGGTCACCCACGGGTGGTCCGGGGAGCACTGGAGCGCCAGGTCCAGGGCCACCTCCATACCCAGCTCACGCGAGCGGGCCACCAGGGCGTCGAAGTCCTCGAAGGTGCCCAGGTCGGGGTGGATGGCGTCGTGGCCGCCGTCGGGGGAGCCGATGCCGTAGGGGGAACCGGGGTCACCGGGATGGGCCGTCAAGGTGTTGTTGCGACCCTTGCGGTTGGTCAGGCCGATGGGGGAGATGGGCGTGAGGTAGAGGACGTTGAAGCCCATGGCCGCGATGCGGTCCAGCCGCTCGGTCGCGCTGCGCAGCGTCCCCGAGTGCCAGGTGCCGTCCTCGTTGACCCCCGAGCCCAGCGAGCGTGGGAAGATTTCATACCAGGAGCCGATCAGGGCGCGCTCGCGGTCCACCTGGAGGGGGTACTCGGCGGAGGGGGAGACGTGGTCGCGCAGCGGCAGGCGCTCCAGGGCGGCCTTGACCGAGTCCGACATGCCCGCAGCCAGGCGGTCGGCCACGGGGTTGGAGGGGTCGCGCATGATCCATACGGCGTCGTTGAGGGCCTTGACGCCCTCCTCGTCACGTCCCTCGATGGCCACCGCCCGGTCCAGGACCCGGGCGCCCTCCTCCAGCATGAGCTCGACGTCGATCCCGGCGGGCACCTTGATGCCGGCGTCGTGACTCCAGGTGGCGTACGGGTCCGACCACCCCTCGACGCGCAAGCGCCAGTCCCCGGGGGCGTCGGGCGCCACGGAGGCCTCATAGCGGTCCAGTCCCGGGGCGATGTCGTGCATGCGGGCGCTCGGGCCGTCACTGCCGTCGGGACGCACCAGCACCGCGGTGGCGCCGTAGCAGTCGTGCCCCTCGCGGAAGACGGTGGCGCGGATCGGGATGACCTCACCGACGACGGCCTTGGCCGGCCAGCGCCCGTCCTCGACGACGGGAAAGACCTCCGTGACCGGGATCCGGCCGATCAGCGAGAACGGGGCCGGCTGTGGCGCCGCGGAGCTCGCGGACGGCACCGATGACGTGGTCTGCGTCCCGGTGCCCTGGGCGGGTGCATCGGTGGGAGCGGCAGAGGACTTGGAGGGACGGGTGGACTGCTTCTTGCCGGCCATCGGCGTCGTGTTCGGAGTCACAGGAACAAGACTACGGTGAGAAACGAGCTGAGTCACATGCCGGCTCGCAGGGCGCGGATCGGCCCGGTACGCGCGTCGCGAACCGGGCCGATCGGGTGGCTGGGCAGGTCGGTTCAGCGGCCGACAAGCCGTCAGTAGTTCATCTGCATGGCGGTGCGGACGTCGTCGAGCGTCCTGGTAGCGACCTCGTTGGCCCGGGCATTGCCCTGCCGCAGGACCTCCAGGAGGTAGTCCTCGTTGGCCGCCAGCTCGGTGCGACGGGCCCGGATGGGGGCGAAGAACTCGTTGACGGCCTCCGTGGTGACCTTCTTGAGCGTGCCCGCCCCGCCGTCGCCGATGCGCTCGGCGATCTCCTCGGGAGCGCCCGCCCCGCACAGGGAGGCCAGCATCAACAGGTTGGAGACCTCGGGCCGGTTGACCGGGTCGTAGGTGATGACGCGCTCGGAGTCTGTCTTGGCCTTCTTGAGGGCCTTGGCGGTCTCGTCGGCGCTCATGCGCAGCTCGATCGTGTTGCGCCGCGACTTGCTCATCTTCTCCCCGTCCAGGCCCAGCAGCATCGGGGCCTGGCTGAGCAGCGCCTCGGGGCGGCGGAAGACCGGGTGGTCCTTGACGGCCCGCCCGTAGCGCTTGTCGAAGCGCTGGGCGATGAGCCGGGCCTGCTCCAGGTGGGGGAGCTGATCCTTCCCGACGGGCACGAGGTTGGCCTGGCAGAAGAGGATGTCGGTGGCCTGGTGGACCGGGTAGGTGAGCAGCAGGCCGCTCATGGCCCGCCCGTCGGTGGCCTCCAACTCGGACTTCACCGTGGGGTTGCGGTGCAGCTCGGACTCGGTGACCAGGGACAGGAAGGGCAGCATCAGCTGGTTCTGGGCCGGGACCGCCGAGTGGGCGAAGATCGTCGAGCGCTGCGGGTCCACGCCCACCGCCAGGGCGTCGGTGACCAGGGACAGGACCCGCTCGCGAATGGGGCCGACGCCGTCGCGGTCGGTGATGACCTGGTAATCGGCCACGAGGATCCAGGTCTCCACGCCCGCGTCCTGGATCGTCTTCCAGGAGTGCATGGTGCCGAAGTAGTGGCCCAGGTGCATGTTCCCGGTGGGGCGGACCCCGGTGAACATCCGGTAGCGGCCGGGGTTGACGGCGATATCGGCCTCGATCTCGGCGGAGCGGGCGATGGATCGGGCCAGGGAAGCGTCATTGGTGGCGTTGGCCAGGGCCTCCTCGGCCGCGGTGGGAGTCTGAGTCATGGCCTCATCCTAGGGGGTGGTGGTGCTGTGACGGACTGGGGCAGGCGTTGCCCGGCCCCCGGCTCAGTCATCGGAAGGCTGAGTGGCCAAGGCGCGCTCCAGCTCCTGGCGGGCCTGGGCGACGCGCTCGGGAGTGAAAGAGCTGTCATGACTGATCAGGGCCAACCCATCGAGGATCTCGGCACCGTAGCGGTGCCCGTGCCCAGCAGGCACGTTCATCGCCCGCGGCAGGTCCGCGCTCACTTGGAAGAAGGTGATGTAGGGCATCCAGCGCATGGTGGGGGAGCGATCCTTCCCAGGCTGCTCCCGTAACCAGTCCGGTGTCTGACGGATCAGCCTCGGCGACCACCACACCACCGGGTCGCTCGCATGCTGGATGTAGAGGATCCTCTGGTCTCCCCAGGTGGTGTCGCCGGCGAAGGCCTCCATATCCTCCTGGTCCTGGGCGAAGCGCACCGTCAGGCCGGCCGAGTAGGTGGGGTCTACCTCCCCCGTGCCCGGATCGCGCCGCGTCACCAGGTCTTGCCACAGTCTCGAGGAGTTGGGCGGGCCCGCCCACAGGACGCCGTCGACCGAGTCCAGGACGTCGGCCAAGCTGTCGAAGGCTGCCTCACCGGCCAGCACTCCCATCGACTCCCCATACAGCAGGAGGCGGGGCCGGTCGCCTTCTGGAAGCGTCTTCCACCAGGCCACGACAGCCGTCACCAGCGCCTTGCCAGAGGCCCGGGCCTTGTCGGTGTCGGCGATGAACTGCACCCCTGAGGGCAGGTAGGAGTACTGGGCGGCCGCGATCGCCGTATCGCCGTCGTAGAGCACCTCCAGTGACAGAGCCGCCACTGGGTCCACCCAACCGGTCCCCGTCGTCGGGGCGATCATGATCGCCGAGCGGGAGGCCGCCCCGGTGCGCTTCAGCTCTTCGACGACGAGTGCGGCCCGTGCCTGGTCGCTTCCCGCGCTCTCCAACCCGGCGTAGACGCGGATCGGCTCACTGGCCGGCCGGGAGGTCACCTTCTCAAGGCCCTGCGCGTTCAGGCCCCGGCCCACAAAACGCTTGCCATAGGCCCCCAGGGACTCCCACGCCACGAGTGACTCCGGCGAGCCCGAGCGCTCGGCCGCCGTCGGCCGCGGCGTCGAAGGCGGATCCGCACTGTTGCGCACGGAGAAGGCCGACTCCGCGCCCCGGATGATGATGCCCGGGATCGCCTGGTTCACCAGCGTGAATACCAGTACGAGCACGATGATCCAGGAAGATACCGAGCGCACCGGCAGTGGCAGTCGCTGAGGCAGGTGCCGCTTCAGCCAGGCCTCCAGGTGCAGGAAGCCGCGCCCCACCATGACCAGGGCCATCCAGATGCTGAAGCCCACGGGGAAGACCAACAGGTACTGCGCGGGCGTGTAGGCGCGGTAGTCAGTCAGGGAGGCCACCTGCTGCTGCCAATGGACCGCCTGCAGCAGGATCGCGTTGAGTCCTAAAACCACGATAACGCTCAGCGTGATCTCCACCCGTCGCCTCCAGCGAGGCACCCAGGATGGCAGACTCCTGCCACTGGCCTCCCACAGGATCTGCACCACCTTGCTCACCCAGGTACGCCAGTTCCATGACAACCAGACGCCTACGAGGTAACCGGTTGCCGCGCACAGCCCGCAGGCCACCCCCTGGAAGAGGATGTCGCGGGGGATGAGCGACGGTGTCAGTGCCAGGACGAAGAACACTGAGCCCAGGACCAGTCCTACCGGGTCCGGCCGCAGACGGTCCCAGGCGCGTTCAACAGGGGGAGGAAACGTCAGCATCGGGCACCAGCCTATGCCGAATCAACTGTCTGGTGCGGCAGCCCTAGCTGGCACCGACCGCCTCGGTCTGTTCGGTCTGGGGACCCGCCTTGAGGGTCTCGAGCGGCTCACCGGAGAAGTAGACCCGAAGGGACAGCGCCTCCAGCATCGTCGTGTCGCCCGGGCGGTCGTGATGGCAGTCCGTGAGACTCTCAACGGTGTGACCCTCAGGGCTGCCCGCCACGGTCTTGACGTCCTTGACCTCGCCGGCGTCGTCCGTCTCGATGATGACGTCGGTCTGAGTGTCTTGGGGGCTTCGGCTCACGCGCCGCGCCTGGGAGAAGGGGGCGGTATGAGGCTGGGGGACCGCCCAGGTCGAGTCCCAGGCCAGGTGCCAGTCGGTTCCGCGCCCCTCGGGCAGGACGACGTCGACCTGGTCCAGGGCGCCGTTGATGACCACGAGCATGTCGTCGTCGTCCCAGGGGCGGCCCGAGCGCAGCATCTGGACCACGCGAGTGAGCGGGTCGTGCCAGGAGTCCCCGTCCATCGGTGCGGCGTCCGCCCGGTACCAGGCCAGATCCGCGATCGTGTCACCTTCAAGGACCTGCCCGGTCGCGAAGCGCGAGGGACGCGCCACCGGGTGGGTGTGGCGCAGGTGGATGAGGAAGCGCGTCGTGGCGACCAGGTCGCGCTGCCAGACCTCCAGGTTCCAGTCCACCCAGGAGAGCACGGAGTCCTGGCAGTAGCAGTTGTTGTTGCCCTGCTGGGTGCGCCCCATCTCGTCGCCGGCCACCAGCATGGGGGTCCCGGCGCTCAGCAGCACGGTGGCCAGCAGGTTGCGCATCGACCGGCGGCGCAGCACCTCGATCGGGCCACCGTTG
Organism: Actinomyces sp. HMSC075C01; assembly: GCF_001812965.1. Classification (NCBI taxonomy): domain Bacteria; kingdom Bacillati; phylum Actinomycetota; class Actinomycetes; order Actinomycetales; family Actinomycetaceae; genus Actinomyces; species Actinomyces sp. HMSC075C01. Next base: position 12,174 of record NZ_KV810986.1, on the reverse strand, counting down.
ATGCCCTCGACGACGTCTCCCTCAAAACCGTGGTTCCAGGAGCGGTTGTTGGAGTTGCCGTCGCGGTTGTCCTCCTTGTTGGCCAGATTGTGCTTGTGGTCATAGACCACCAGGTCACGCAGGGTGAAGCCGTCGTGCGCCGCCACGAAGTTGACCGAGCCCAGCGGGCCGCGACCGCCGGGGAACTCCCCGTGGCTGAACAGGTCCGCGCTGCCCGACAGGCGCGTCGCCAGGTCACGCAGGTCCGAGCCCAGACGGCCCTTGGAGATCTCTGAGGCGTCGTGCAACCAGAAGGAGCGCGTGGTGTCGCGGAAGTGGTCGTTCCAGTCCTGGAAGGGCTCGGGGAACTGGCCGGTGCGCCAGCCGCCGGGCCCCACGTCCCAGGGTTCGCTGATGAGCTTGACGGTGCTGAGCACCGGGTCCGTGGCGATCGCCGTGAGCAGCGGGTGGCGCGGCGAGAACTCCGCGGCATGGCGGCCCAGGGTGGTGGCCAGGTCGAAGCGGAAGCCGTCGACGCCGACCTCGGTGACCCAGTAGCGCAGCGAGTCCAGGGCCAACCGGATCGCCCCGGTGGCCCGGAAGTCCACCGTGTTGCCGGTGCCGGTGACGTCCATGTACTGCGCCGGCAGGTAGGGGGCGTGCAGGTAGTAGTCCAGGTTGTCCAGGCCGCGCAGGCTCAAGGAGGGGCCGTCGACACCGCCCTCACAGGTGTGGTTGTAGACGACGTCGAGCACGACCTCCAGGCCGACCTCGTGGAGCATGGAGACCATGCCGCGCACCTCGTCCAGGACCGCCTGTGGGCCGGCTGCACGCGCCGCGGCCGTGGCGTAGGAGGGCTCGGGCGCGAAGTAGCTGAGAGTGGAGTAGCCCCAGTAGTTGGTCAGGCCTCGCTTGATCAGGAAGGGCTCGCTCACCGAGGCGTGGATCGGCAGCAGCTCGATCGTGGTGATCCCCAGGCCCTTGAGGTGCTCGACCGTCACCGAGTGGGCCAGCCCCGCGTAGGTGCCACGAAGATCCTCGGGCACGCCCGGCAGCAGGTAGGTCAGGCCCTTGACGTGGGCCTCGTAGATGACGGTGCGCTCGCGAGGCACGCGCGGCCCCGGAACCACCGGGAAGGTGTCGCCGGTGACCACGCCGACGGCGGTGGCGCCGGCCGAGTCCAGGTGCGAGGGCCTCCAGGGCTCGGCCGCCGGAACCAGGTCGTCAGTGACCTCGTGGGCGTAGACAGCCGGCCCCAGATCCACTCGGCCGTCCAGGGCGCGGGCATAGGGGTCCAACAGCAGCTTGTGGGGGTTGTAGAGCAGGCCCTCGTGCGGGTTCCAGGGCCCGTAGGCGCGGTAGCCGTAGCGCTGACCGGCTCCGACGCCGGGGACGTGGGCGCTCCACAGGCCCCGCGAGGGCCCGTGCATCCCGATCCGGGTCTCCTCCACCACGGCGCCGTCGGCACCCATGGTCAGCAGGCACAGGTCCACGGCCGTGGCATGCGGGGCGTGGACCGCGAAGTCCGCGCCGTCTCCGTTCAGAGCGACGCCCAGGCTGTGGTCGGGAGCTGCTGGCAGCTCGGCGCGCGGTGCTGGGGCGGGCTCTGGCGTCGAAGACATGGGCCCATTGTCCTGGCGGCTGCCGGTTGCTACCACTTGAGGGGTAGTGAGGTCTCCCTCGTAGGAGTGCGCCGCGTCGCGTTTAGGTCACCGGGCGTGACGGCGTCGTCATCATTTCGTCGTTCCGATCCTCGTCCTGACGCCGTGTCAGGGTGACTGAGCGCTCAGTGGTGAGATGCCGCTGTTATGGCAACCTTGATCCCATGAGAATCGTGGTCTGCATCAAGCACGTTCCCGACGTGCAGTCCGAGCGTCGCATCGAGGACGGTCGACTCGTGCGCGGAGAGGAGGATGTCCTCAACGAGCTCGACGAGAACGCCGTCGAGGCCGCCGTCACCCTGGCCGAGGAGGCCGACGGCGAGGTCATCGCCCTGACCATGGGGCCTGAGAACGCTGAGGACGGGGTGCGCCGCGCCCTGCAGATGGGGGCCGACTCCGGGGTCGTCGTGGCCGACGACGACCTGGCCGGAGCCGATGTCGTCACCACCGCCCGGGTCCTGGCCGCCGCCATCGAGCGCATCGGCGAGGTCGACCTGGTTGTCACCGGTATGGCCTCCCTGGACTCCATGACCTCCATGCTGCCCGGCGCCCTGGCCGCCGCCCTGCACCGTCCGGCCCTGACGCTGGCCAACCATCTCGAGGTCGACGGCGGCGTCGTGACCGTCACCCGCACCGTGGGCACCGTCCGCGAGGTCCTCAGCGCTGCGCTGCCCGCGCTCGTCAGCGTCACCGACCAGGCCAACGAGCCCCGCTACCCCAACTTCGCCGCCATGCGCGCCGCGAAGAAGAAGCCCATTGACTTCTGGGACGCCTCCGAGCTCGGCCTCCAGATCGCCGAGCCGGCCGTCGCCGTCGTCGACGACGAGGCCCAACCCGCCCGTGAGGCCGGCATCATCCGCACCGACGCCGGGGAGGCGGGCCGCGAGCTCGCCGCCTGGCTCGTGGAGAACAAGCTCGTCTGACGGCCGGCCGCAGCGCCCTCACGTCCCCCAGCCGGGGCGCTGGACGCCGTCGCGCCGCCCGTCCGCCTCATACCACTCGCGAAAGAAGCTGATTCCCATGCTCGATGCCCCCCTGCTCGTCCTCGTCGACCTCGAAACCACCGAGGCCGCCCCCACCGGCCCCAGCCTGGAGCTGCTCACCGTCGCCCGGGAGCTGACCGGCGGCGACGTCGTCGCCCTGACCCTCCAGCCCCTGGGTGAGGCCGCCCGCGCGGCCCTGGCCGGCGCCGGCGCCACCCGTCTGCTTTCTGCCGACCTGGGCGAGGCCGCCCACCTGCCCGCCACCGCGGCCGACGCCGTCGTGGCGGCTGTCGGCACCGTCCAGCCCGCCGCGGTCCTGGTCGTCTCCGACTACCGCGGCAAGGAGCTGGCCGGGCGGGCCGCCGTCGTACTCGGCTCGGCCTGCGTCTGCGACGTCACCGCCCTGGAGGCCTCCGGCGCCGAGCTACGCGCCTCCAAGCTGGTCCTGTCCGGCTCCTGGTCCACCACCGCTGGCGTCGCCTCGGGCGGCAGCGCGCCGATCATCGCCGTGCGCCCCGGGATCGCCGAGGTCACCACGGCCGAGGGCGCGCCCCTGACGGCCGAGCCCCTCGAGGTCCCCGTGAGCGCCGAGGCCGCCGCCGTGCGCCTCGTCTCACGCGAGGCCACCTCCGTCGCCTCCGGCCCGGCCCTGAGCGAGGCGCGCACCGTCGTCGTGGGCGGCCGCGGTGTGGACGGCGACTTCGACCTGGTCCGCTCCCTGGCCCAGCCGCTCGACGCCGCCGTCGGAGCCACCCGCGTGGCCTGTGACGAGGGCTGGATCGAGCGCAGTGCCCAGATCGGTCAGACCGGCGAGACCATCTCCCCGCGCCTGTACATCGGCCTGGGCGTCTCCGGCGCCGTCCACCACACCAGCGGCATCCAGGGGGCCGGCACGGTCGTCGCCATCTGCGACGACTCCGAGGCTCCGATCTTCGAGATGGCCGACTTCGGCGTCGTCGGCGACGTCACCGAGGTCGTGCCCCAGCTCGTCGAGGAGCTCGCCAGGCTGCGCGGCTGAGCAGCTTCTCCGGTGCCCCAGTCCGGTGACCGTGAAGCCGTCCCCACTGGGGGTGAGGGTGAGCCAGGCCCCGTACTCGAGCTGGGCGGTGCGGCTTCGCCAGCATGCTCACGCGGGCTGTGGCCGCCGAGCGAGGTTGGAGTGAGGCTGAGCTCGGCGATCGCAGTATCCCCACGGCCGGTTTCGGGTCTGATGGGCTGCTGCACCTGTCCTATGGCGAGCGCGAGTTCCTGGGCCGACTGACCCCGGAGCTAACCATCGCCCTGACGGACTCCGACGGACGCGCGCGCAAGAGCCTGCCCGCCGCCCGCAAGAGCGAGGACGGCGAGCTCGTGGCGCAGACCAGGCGCCGCCTGACCTTTGCGCGCAAGGAGGTCGCCGCTGTGCTCAAGGTCCAGCGGCGGCGTCTGTATGAGGCCATGTGCATAGGGCGGTCCTGGCCGGCTCCCTTGTGGCGGGAGCTGTTCGCCGACCACCCCCTGGCCCGGCACCTGGCGGCTCGTCTGGTCTGGATGGCTCGTGGCCAGGACGAGGGCGTGGGAACCCGTGAGCCGGAAGCTGGCGGCCATGAGCCCCGGACCTGGACCTTCCGCCCCACTGAGGACGGCCAGCTTCTGGGAGCCGACGACGCCGTACTGGAGCTGTCCCCGGATGCCGTGGTCACACTGGCTCACGGGACGCTGCTGTCGGAGGTGGAAGTGGCCGATTGGCACGCGGGTGGTCCTGCCGATGAGGAGCTGCGGCCTGGAGCCCACGTGTGGGGCTCCAGGCCGTTCGGCTTGACGACACCTCCCGCCTGTGTCACTGTATTAGTGCAGTAATACAGACGGTCTAATGAAGTCGCCTGTGCTGCGCTCATGAGCACCACCCGTCCCCGAACATCAGGAGAGCCATGGATCTCGATGACTCCCGTCCGATCTGGGTCCAGCTGGCCAACGACTTCCGCCACCGGATCGTCTCCGGCCAGTGGCCCCCGGGCTCCAAAGTCCCCAGCGTGCGCGAGCTCGCCGCGAGCTCCGGCGTCAACCCCAACACCGTCCAGCGGGCACTGGGCGCACTGGACAGCGAGGGACTGACCGCGGCCGAACGCACCGCCGGACGCTTCGTCACCACAAGGGCGAGCGCAATCGACTCCGTGCGCCGAAGCCTGGCCTCCGGGGCCACGGACTCCTACATCGACACCCTCACCGCCATCGGCATGGACCTGGACCAGACCGCGGCGCTCCTGACCGAGCGCTGGTGGGCTCCTGATCGCCAGGGCCACCAGACCACAGGAGATGCGTCATGAGCGCACACACCCCCAACAGACCCACAACCATTCCCGCCCTCGACGGCGCCGACCCGCTGGTCGTCGTCGAGAACCTCACCAAGACCTACCGGGACCAGCATGCGCTGGACGGGCTGAGCCTCGAGCTGCCGCCCGGGCGGATCATCGGCCTCATGGGCTCCAACGGCTCGGGCAAGACCACCCTGCTCAAGATCCTCGCCGGGGTCCTGGCCGACTACGACGGCAGAGTCCGGATCGCCGGGCACGATCCGGGACCCGAGTCCAAGGCACTCGTCTCCTTCCTGCCCGACGCGAGCTTCCTGGCCCCCGGGCTGACCGTCCCGGCGGCCATCTCCCAGCACCGGCGTCTGTTCGCCGACTTCGACGCCGACAAGGCCGCCGAGCTGGTGCGCTTCTTCAGCCTGCCCGCCGACCGCACCCTGAAGGAGATGAGCAAGGGCATGGGGGAGAAGCTGCGCGTCAGCCTGGCCATGTCGCGCCGGGCCCGCGTCTACCTCCTTGACGAGCCGATCTCCGGTGTCGACCCAGCCGCCCGCGACGTCATCCTCAGCGGCGTCCTGCGCGACTTCGATCCCGAGGCGCTCATGCTCATCTCCACCCACCTCATTGCCGACGTCGAGCCCATCGTCGACTCCGTCGTCTTCCTCAAGGACGGCCACCTGCTGCTGGCGGGCGACGCCGACGACCTGCGCCAGGACTGCGGTATGAGCCTGGACGCCCTGTTCAGGAAGGAGTACCGCTGATGTTCACCGTGCTACTCATGGAGGAGGCTCGCACCCAGGCTCGGCGCAATGCCGGAGTCGTGGTGATCATCGGTGCGGTCGCGGTCGGCGCCATACTCATGAGCCTGCTCAGGCTTCCCGTGCTCTCCTCAATACTGTTGGTGTGCTCCTTCGTGGCGCTCGTGGCCATGCCCGCCGTCGTGAGTGTCCAGGTCGGTATCGAGTACTGGGCCTCCATGTACGGTGCTCGCGGCTACCTCACCATGAGCCTGCCGGTGAGGGGACGCGTCATATTCGCCGCCAAGACGCTGTACGCCGTCATTGCGGTGCTGGCGTCGGCCGTGGTGGCGACGCTCCTGATGATCGGCTGGTTCGCTGCCTACGCGCACCTGCTCGGTATGACGCTGGGAGATTTTTTCGAACCGGTGCGTCAGATGATCAGCATGGTGGGGACCGGCATGCTCTTCTTCTACGGGCTGACCATGGTGGAGGGTGTCGTCACGACGATCATCGAGGTCGCCGCGGTGATGAGCATCGGGGCGCAGGGGCGCTGGAACCGGTTCGGTTTCGGGGCGCCCGCGGTCGGCCTGGTCATCCTGTACATGGTCAACCAGTTCATGGCCCTGGTCTTCACGATGCTGCTGCCGCTGTCGCTCGATGTGACCAGCGGGCGGATCGTCACACGCATGATGCTCCCGCAGTTCATCGAGGCCGTCCGCGCGGACCAGGAGCCGCAACTGGTGGGAATCGGCACCGTCGTCATGGCGCCCATCCTGGCTGCGATCCTGGTCTGGTGGGCGGTGCGAGCCATTGAACGGCACACCTGCCTGCGCTGAACGCCCCTGACTGAGCCCGGCGCCAGGACGCCCGGGGCGCGGCGAGCCTGCCGTGGCCCGGGCGTTGCCGCGTCGACGGCGCCGAGGCCGGAAGGGGGCGTCAGATGACGGCGTGGCTGGAGGACTGTGTGGAGGCGACGGTCGCCTGGGCCAGGACCTGGTCGCCGTCGTCGCCGTAGACGACCAGGCTCTGACCTGCGGCCACGCCACGCAGGGGCGTGGCCAGCTCGGCGTGCAGGAGCCCGCGCGCCGCATCGACGCGGACCTTCGCCGGGACCGGGCGGCCGTGGGCGCGCACCTGAACGCCGGCCTCCGGCCAGCCGACGGCGGGGGAGCCGTCAGGATCGGTGCCGCCGGCTGCTGGGCAGGTGGCGAGCGGTTCGGGATCGGCGAGCAGAACGAGCCCGTCGCCGTCGACCGCGGTGCGGCTGAGCAGCTCCTCAGGTCCGACGACGACCTCGTTGGTGGCTGGGCGCGTCTCGATGACGTAGCGGGGGCGGCCGTCCTCGGCCGGGCGGGACAGGCCCAGGCCCTTGCGCTGGCCGACGGTGAAGCCGAAGTAGCCCTGATGGGTGCCCAGGACCTCGCCGTCGGGGGAGACCATGGCGCCCTGGCTGGCGCCGAGCGAGCGGGTCAGGAAACCACGCGTATCGCCGTCGGCCACGAAGCAGATGTCGTAGGAGTCCGGCTTGGAGGCCACCGGCAGGCCGCGGGCCTCGGCCTCGGCGCGCACCTGCGCCTTGGAAGGGGCGTCGCCCAGCGGGAAGAGAGCCCGGGCTAGGCCCTCGCGCCCGGAGACGGCCAGAACATAGGACTGGTCCTTGGCGGCGTCGACGGCGCGGCGCAGCGTGAGGCCCTCGGTGTCGCCGGGGCGGCCGGAGGAGGCGCCGCCGCTCAGGCGCGCGTAGTGGCCGGTGGCGACGGCGTCGAACCCCAGGGCCAGGGCCCGCTCGAGGAGGGCGTCGAACTTGACGCGCTCGTTGCAGCGCACACAGGGGTTGGGGGTGCGCCCGGCGCGGTACTCGTCGAGGAAGTCGGCCACGACGCGCTCCTCGAACTCCTCCGACAGATCCCACACGTAGAAGGGGATGCCCAGGATCTGGGCGGCCCAGCGGGCGTCGGCGGAGTCCTCGATGGAGCAGCAGCCGCGCGAGCCCGTACGGGTCTGGGCCCGGTTGCGGGTCAGGGCCATGTGGACGCCCACAACCTCATGGCCGGCGTCGACGGCGCGCGCCGCGGCCACGGCGGAGTCGACTCCACCGGACAGGGCGGCCAGGACGCGCACGGGGGGTCTCCTTCGGGTAGACGGGTAGCCGTTGCTACGGTCGTGGCAGGCTACCGCAGGTCGGTGGCGGCCAGGCAACCGGGAGAGCCCAGGGGACATCGTGGCGCCCGGCATGGACGGCGCTGAGGGAGGAGAGGTCATACCTGACGAGTGCGGCACTGGCACTGGCAGCTTCGCCCGGACCCTTCGCGATGAGCGCTGATGCTCAGGGTTCTTCCTTTTCCGTCGGGGGAGTGCAAGCGCATTCTCAGCGTGGCGGGTGAGCATGTGACGGTAGTCCTAGGCATGTTCCAGCAGCGCCTGACCAGCGGCGTCATGCGGTTCGTCGGGCTCGACTCGACGAAGGTGTGGCAGTCCGTGTCAGTGTGCTCATGCCTCATCGTTCACGAAAGGAGCTGAGATGTCCGATGCGTGGTTGGCCTTCTTGGTTATTTTCGCCATGCTGCTGGTGATCTGGCGGATAGCAGACAGTCGAGAGCGTCCGATGACGAAGAGCGAGCAGGAACGCATGTTCTTCCGGCAGACCTACAGCCTGTCGATCGATCGTATGCTCTCCGAGAGCCCGCTGGATCGTGACGAGGTGCGGCGCCTGCGCGACTCCGGGAGAAGCGACGGGAGTGCGCGAGCCATCAGGTACGTACAAGAATGGGACCCTGTTCCTCGGGAGATCGCCGCCCAGTTCGTCGACCGCGTGTGAGAGGGGCTGCGCTGGATCGGGAACTGCGTTCTCCGCCCAGGACGTACTTTTCCCCCACACGACTGCTGCCGGACACCAGTCGTTTGGGGGATAACGCAGTCCTCGATCAACAAGTACGTTCCCGATGACCAGGAACTCGAGCTCCAGAGCGGATGGCCGGCTGTCCGATGCTGTTGAGTGGCCGTTGAGGGGTGCTCACCGGGCGGCGAACTCGTAACCGGCGCGAATGAGGTCCTTGAGCCAGTCGCTCTGCACCGTCTCCATCGTCTTGACGACGACGTGGTGGTTCCACCTGTTGGCACTGACCTGGTCGACGCGATGGACGCGCGGCTCCTCCACGGGACGGTCGAGCCTCACGTTGAGGAACAGGGTGCCGTCGCCCGTCCTCTCATAGGCCCAGACCCACAGGAACTTCCGGTTGACGGAGAAGCTCACCTGGGCCGTCAGGTGCTTCGTGACAGAGCCGAGCGAGAGGGTGTAGGACTCGATCGCCGCGTACATGGCGGCCGATGCCGGCTTGCCGCCGAAGTCGCCGATCATCTTGTTGGAGGTGGTTGGCATGCGGTGCTCCTCGGTTGCTGTGTTGGACTGGATGCTGCTACGAGTGTGTCCCGGCCGCCTTGTGCGTCACCTTCCAGGTGCGTCTGGCACCCTCCAGGGCGGCGGGCAGGGCGGTGAGCAGGCGCTCGACGTCGTCGGGGCTCGTCTCCCGGCCCAGGGAGCAGCGCAGCGTGGAGCGGGCCGGTCCTTCCTTGAAGCCCATCGCCAGGAGCACGTGACTCGGCTGGGCGACCCCGGCGTGGCAGGCCGACCCCGCGGACGCATCGATCCCGGCCAGGTCCAGGGCCATGAGCAGTGCCTCGACGTCGGCCTCCTCGAACCACAGGTGCGCCGTGGAGGCCACATGATCGGCGTCCTCGGGCAACGTGGCGTGAACGCCCGGAAGCGCCCCGGCACCCTCCAGAATCCGGCGCCGCAGCACCGCCAGTCGGGCCTCCTGCTCCTGCTGTTCGGCGATCGCCAGCTCTACCGCCAGAGCCAGCGCTCGGGCTGCCACCACGTCCTGCGTGCCCGAGCGGATCCCCCGTTCCTGACGGCCCCCGCCCGTGGCCGGCGTCAACGCCAGGTCGCGGCGAAGCACCAGCGCTCCCACTCCCACCGGCGCCCCCAGTTTGTGCCCTGTCAGGCTCATCGCGTCCAGCCCCCAGCCGTGGAAGTCCACGGGAACCTTCCCCAGGGCCGCGACGGCGTCGGAGTGGACGGGTACGTAGCCGGCTTCCTCGGGGTGCCCGGCGCCGCTTGCCTCCCGCACGCGCGCCACCAGCACCGCCATGTCCTGGACGACTCCGGTCTCATTGTTCGCCGCCATGACCGAGACCAGGGAAGCGGGGGAGTGGCCTGCATCGGCTGCCGGCGCCACCGCCCGGGCCAGAGAGTCGAGCTCGACTCTCCCCGCGCCGTCGACCTCCAGCAGGCTCAGCCCCACGCCCAGCTCGGCCGCAGCGGTGCGCGCCGAGTCCAGCACCGCCGGGTGCTCGATCGGCGAGACCACCAGACGCCCGCCCGGCAGCGCTCGTGCCCGGCCCGAGACCACCAGGGCATCGGCCTCCGTACCGCCGGAGGTCAGCAGCACCTCGTGCGCATCCACGCCCAGAGCGCCCGCCAGGCGGGCACGCGCCTCCGCCAGCAGGGCCCCTACTCGCCTGCCCGCGGTGTGCTGCGCGCTTGGATTCGCCCAGCCACCGAGCCCACT
>NZ_KV810986.1:0-1852 GCF_001812965.1 Actinomyces sp. HMSC075C01 | reverse complement strand
AGCCGACCCGTAACGCTCTGACCTGTACAGATGCCAATGGCTCTCGACCGGCTCGTCGCCAAAGGCGCCCCATACGGACACGTTCCCGCCGGCCTCGCCTCGCACCCGAGCGCTTCCGAGCCCCAGGCCGCCTTACCCAAATCGACCGAACGGTGACCAAAATGTAGTCTTGGATTTTTGACCTAGGCGCACCAGTACCATCGGGCCCCAGTTTCCAGCCGGTCGCCTAGTATCCCGCGTCTCGCCCCGATCCCCATCGCCAACATCCCTTGCTTCCTGCTATCCCGGAAAAAAACGGCTTGCGAACTGGCAAAGACGTCGCCGTTAGCGGCTTCAACATGATCGACCTTATCTCCCACATCCGCGGCACGACCCGCGAGGGCGAGGCTGTTGAGACCCTCGACCTCCGCATGAACTGCGGAGGAAAGGGCGAAAACCACGCCATCACCGCAACTCGCCTGGGCTCACAGACCCTCATGCTCACCCGGGAACGACGCTTTCACTGCCAACACGGTGGATAACTTCGCCCACAACGGTATTGATACCGCCCAGGTCCCGACCACTGAGGCATCCAGCGGTGTTGGCCCAAGACGCTCAAGCTCCCACCGTGGGAGGGCATCCCGGCTCTCGAGTGTTAATGTCAACCGCGGTTGACGAGGGCGACGCCCCCTCAAAACGGTTGAGGCCCCAAGGTTGAGGCCCCAAGGTTGAGGCCCCAAGATGGTTGGACTCCCGCAATCGACCGCATAGTCCAGGAGGCTTATTCATGGGGGTGTTTAGAATGTTTTAAAGGGGTGTGTGTCGCTAAGTAAGGTGGCGTTGCTCTTGGGAGAGTTTTGGTGTCTAAGTCGACTCAACGTAGTGGCACGAGGATCACTTGCATCGAGGTTGTGGACCTGTGCGAGAGGATTTACACAGAGAACCCCGATTTGCCGGTGGTCGGGGCCCGGGTGCTGGGCCTGTTCCTGTGTGCGTCTGGCTCTGACCACCCTGGGGCGCAACCTGCCCCAGGCGCTGCTCGCCGTGGCCTACGACGTCTCGCAGGCCACCGCCTCACGCATCATCGCCGCCTACACGCCCCTGGTCGCCACCGCCCTCCATGAGCGCGTGCCGACGGGAGGACCTGGATTTCACAGCCCAACTGATCATCGATGGCACTCTGTTTCAGTGTTGGTCCTGGGCCGGCCATCCTGAACTCTACTTAAGCATAAGACCACGGGACTCAATGCGCGGCTCGCCTGCCCCCGTTACCTTGTTGGTGGTCCCGGGTGGTAGGTGCCGGGGGCTGGGCCGGCTGCTGTGGGCATGATGTCTTGTCCCCGTCTGTGTTAATGATCCGGGGGGTGAAAGTCGCCTGTGGCAGTCGGGCGCTGGTGACTGCTGATAAGGGGAACGACCCGCCGCAAAGCGGTAGAGGTCTTTCGCAGGCGTGGGTGCGGGGGCCGGTCGTCCACCGGCTGGCCCTGCACCCACGCAGCGAGAGGCGGCAGGAGAGATGGATATCGAGGACATCGAGGTCTTCATCGGTACCGGGCGTCGGTAAGGCAGAGCACTGGGCCACGGCCCTGAGCCGGGACGGGCCGGAGGGTCCTCGACAGGGCCCTGTCCAACGACGAGGAGCGCCTGCGGCTCTCTACGAGAAGCTGGTCGATCACGGGAGCATGCTGGTGGTGGTGGACCAGCCTGCCACCATCAGGGGCCCTGGCGGTGGCGGTGGACCAGGACATGGGCATCACCGTGGGCTACCTGCCCGGACTGTCGATGCGCCGCATCGCCGACCTGGCACCGGGTAGCGCCACGACCGACGCGAAGGACGCTGCCGTCATCGCCGGCGCGGCCAGGAGCATGCCCC
>NZ_KV810985.1:2370-3756 GCF_001812965.1 Actinomyces sp. HMSC075C01 | reverse complement strand
CCAAGGCCCCTGTCCTCATGGGCAGAACTCCCCACCAAGCAGTACCAGGCAGTCCACCTCTCGCGGACGCAGTAGCAGGAAGGACTCAGAACAGGGCGCGCAGGACTCCCTCGACGTCGGCCCCGGTCCCTTCGCGATATCTACCTGGATTTCACGCCCGCAAAAGGGGGCAAGCCGGTACCCTTGACTGCAAGGGTGTCTTTCATCAGATGTTCTCAGTGCTCCCACATCCGCCTGATTCCAGGAGCCAGGACCACCTGGTTGGCGCCCCGACGACGTAGTCCCAAAGCTGAGGGAAGCGAGCGGGTTGTGGCCGACGAGGGCGAAAGCGAGGGCGGTGCCCCCATGGCAGTCCCCGCCCCGCAGGTGGGTGGACGGCGAAAGCATGGTGTCACGGCGCGACGTGCCCTCCTTGGGATCATAGGGGCCTGCCTGGCCATGGTGATCGGCCTTGCCGGCTGGCTGTACTGGACCCACCCGACCACCACCAGCGTCCCCCTGCCCGACGGGGTCCAGAAGGGCGAGGAAGAATACCTCAGCGGGGCATTACCCCCTCCTGAAACGATACACGGGACGCTGTATTCAGGCCCGTTGCACTCCAGGAACCACGAATGGATTGGTACGGTGACATGGCAACCGCGCCATGCGGCGGAGCAGGACTATGAGATACGCCTCGGCGAGAGCGTCCACATCGAGGGACTGGGAACAGTGACCCTCCTCGAAGTCGACCCACCCCCAGCCATCCCAGAGATCAACTTCTTCAGAGACAGAAGTGCAGGGGGATGGGACTATCGAGTGAACATCGCCCTCGACCCCGGTCTCTCCCTGTGCACAGTATTCAAACCATGCACACAGAAATAACGAAGGAACCTGACGTCACTTACTCCGGGTCAGCAGCAATGCGAGTCTGCGAGATGAATCGTCCCGGGTTTGATGGAGGCAGTGATGACACGGAAGGATCACTGTCATGGGACAGAAGAAGTACCCCGATGAGCTGCGCGAGCGAGCCACGAGGATGACATTGGACGCGTTGAAGGTTATTCACAGCATCTGTCGAAGGTGCTGTGACCTGCGCAGATGCCAGTGTCGGCTAGTCCTGTGAATAAGCCTCGTTGGCTGACCCAGCGCGGGCCAAGGGCGCGATCCGCAGGATCGGCGAGGAGCTGGGTGTTCATCTCGAGGCTCTGCGCTCCTGGGTCAAGAAGGCCCAGGTTGATGGTGATCTGAGGCCGGGCACCACCACTGACCAGGCGCAGCGGATCAAGGAGCTAGAGAAAGAGGTCCGAGAGCTGCGAAGAGCCAACGCGATCCTGAAGAGCGCGTCGGCTTGTCTATCGCGGCGGAGTGTGAGTGCCCGTCTCGTTGATCTGCCGGTACATCGACTCC
>NZ_KV810985.1:0-2270 GCF_001812965.1 Actinomyces sp. HMSC075C01 | reverse complement strand
ATCTGCAAGGTGCTCACTGGCGCCGGAGTCAAGACCGCCCCGAGCACCTGACTCACGCCCGCCGTAGCCGTCCCCAAACGCCAGGATCCTGCGCGGCGTCAGACGCGCCAAGTCACCCAGAACGACCCGCTCGGTATCTGAAGGCCGGTGCCCGGCCGATCTGCCCCTGGGCGTCCTCAAGATGGTCGTCTGGCAACGAAAACGCCTGGGAGCCGATCTCTCTGGCCTGGTGCATCACTTGCGACCGCGGAGCGTAAGTACAGGTCCATCCGCTACGGAGCCGCCCTAGCCGGCTGTGGGGCAGTCGCCTCTGTAGGCTCTAAGGGCGACTCCTTTCGGCTTCGCCCCGGCCGAGGCAATCAACTCCTCGTACAAGGCCGAGCTCACCCTTTGGCCGAGGACCCTGGCAGGACATCGACGCCGCCCGTGCTCGCCACCGCCGAGTGGGTCCACTGATACAGGCACCATCCGGCCACACTCCGCCGTCAGCATGCCCCCACCGAGCACGAAGCCGTCTGGGGCCCCGATATCTACCTGGATTTCACGCCCGCAGAAGGGGGCGAGCCGGTATCCTTTACTGCAAGGGCGCCATTCATCAGACGTTCTCGGCTCTCCCAAATCCGCCTGATTCCAGGAGCCAGGACCACCTGATTGGCCCCCCCCCGACGACGTAGTCCTGAAACTGAGGGAAGCGAGTGGGTCGTGGCAGACGACAGCGAAAGCGACGTCAGAAGCGAAAGTGGCACCCCCGTGGCGGCGACTGCCCCACAGGTGGGTGGACGACGAAAGCATGGTGTCACGGCGCGACGCGCCCTCCTCGTGGTCATAGGAGCCTGCCTGGCCATAGCGATCGGCCTTGCCGGCTGGCTGTACTGGACCCACCCGAGCACCACCACCGCCTCCCTGCCCGACGGCGCCCAGAGGGGCGAGGAACAATACCTCAGCTGGGCACTGCCTCATCCTGAAACGATACATGGGACCCTGCGCCCAGGGCCACTGCACTCCAGGAACCACGAATGGGTTGGCACGGTGACATGGAAACCGTTCAATGCGACGGAGCAGGACTATGAGCTGCGCCTCGGCGAGAGCGTCCACATCGAGGGACTGGGAACAGTGACCCTCCTCGAAGTCGACCCACCCCCAGCCATCCCAGAGATCAACTTCTTCAAGGACAGAAGTGCAGGAGGATGGAAGTATCGAGTGAACATCGCCCTCGACCCCGGACTCTCCCTGTGCACAGTATTCAAACCATGCACACAGAAATAACGAAGGAACCTGACATCACTTACTCGGTTCAGCGGCAATACGAGTCTGCGAGAAGTACCTCTCATAGTCTTCCCGGCTTATCCTGATGAGCCCAGTATCCGCATGTTCACCTTTCTCTGTCGGATTCATTCCCCAAGGGTTTCTCAGCGTGACATACTGGTCATCAACTGCCACCACCGTGTACGCATGGGACGTCTTTTCCCCATCTTCATTCTCATGCCCACCCCCTAAACGACGAACACCTTCCTGGTCGGGCGCCTCCCCGTGAGCCCCCTTGTTCTCGGTGTCGATCTTGCCGTCGCCATTGGTATCGGTAGCAGCCTTAACCTTGGTATCGGGTTTTATATCCTCAGCGGTCACTGCCACGACAGGACACCCAGCATCCACCGAACGATCAATGCTGCCCCACTGCCTTCCAGAGTACTTATGGTCCTCTCTTGCGAGGAACCAGAAGAACCCAGTACCACCCCAGGTGTCAGCTGAGGTCACATCCTTGCCGGAAATTCTTTTCATAGCCTCTGCTGGCGGCTTATTATTCAAATCGTCATCACCAAACTGTTCCCCATAGGCACGCTCATAAATGCTCATCAGAGTGGGGCGACCCGCTTCATCCTTCGTGCCATTGGCGTAGTAGTCGTACACATCAACATGCACCTCATTGCCTTTATCGTCATACAGGGTCACAGTAAAGCAGCCCTTCCCGCCATCCCACTTGACGTGATCACGTAGGAACTGCTGCCCCTTTTCAGTCGCTGAGTACCCTTGAA
Organism: Actinomyces sp. HMSC075C01; assembly: GCF_001812965.1. Taxonomy (NCBI): domain Bacteria; kingdom Bacillati; phylum Actinomycetota; class Actinomycetes; order Actinomycetales; family Actinomycetaceae; genus Actinomyces; species Actinomyces sp. HMSC075C01. Next base: position 237 of record NZ_KV810985.1, on the reverse strand, counting down.
GGGTAACCAGCATAAAGCAGTCAGGCATGCTGGTCTGATTGGCGTCAGGGTCCCAGTCGCCCTTGCCGTCAGCCTGCTCCCGCAGTCGCTTCTTGTCTTCCTCCGAAAAACTCTGCGTATCACCTTTCCCCTTCGATGGCTCGCCGTTCCCGTTTCGTGACTTGGCGCTTGTTGCGGTGCCGAGTGAGGCGGCAGTGGTGGTGGCTGCCAGGTCGATGGTGGACAGTAGGGTGTTGA
>NZ_KV810984.1:0-94164 GCF_001812965.1 Actinomyces sp. HMSC075C01 | reverse complement strand
ATGTCGGCGCCGGCTAGTCCTGTGAATAAGCCTCCATAGACAGTTTGCCTCCCGCCTGCCCTGCTCCCCGGTCAACGGACACCCACCCCCTCGTCCTACAGCCACCGGGTACCAAGGGCCGATCAGTGACCCATCATCCCCGCAGACGACCCCTCCTCCGTCAGGGGGAGGAGACCGCCCCTACCGCGTTCAGCCACCGGGACGATCACACCGGGATCCAGCCCTCCTAACCTGGAATCGTTCAGGAAGAACAAAGGCCACGAGCATCCCGAGGACTGACGCACTATGACCACCACTATCGACGCCGCAGCCGGCCCGGCCATGGGCGTCAACCGTTTCGAGGCCCCTCAGAAAACCGCTCCCGTCTCTCGGACACCCCGCGCCAGACGGGAGCGGGTCCTGGAGGCCGCCATCTGGCCCAGTCGGCCCCGCGTGGATGGTCGGCAGTCCTTCGTAGGCGCGGTGCGCGCCGAGTGGATCAAGCTGCGTACCCTGACCTCCACCTGGGTCACGTCGGGCATCACGATCGTCATCACGGTCATGTTCGGCGCGGGCCTGGCCGTGAACTATGCCGGCTCCCCCAGTCGGGTCGACGAGGCCAAGACCATGATCACCATGGGCTCGGTACTGGGCATGGTCGTCGTCTCCGTCCTAGGGGCCCTGATGATCACCGGCGAGTACGCCTCGGGGCAGATCCGCTCCTCACTGATGGCCGTTCCCCGCCGCGGACGTCTTTTCGCAGCGAAGGCGCTCGTCGTATCGGGTTTCTCCTTCATTCTCGGGGTTCTCTGCGTGGCGCTGTCCTACGCCGTCTCCTACCCGTTCATGAAGGGCCACGCCGGTTCTCTCACCGACGCCCACTACCTGGGGCTGTTCTGGGGCACCGGCCTGGTCTTCGCGTTCATCGCGCTCATGGCTCAGGGGGTCGGCTACCTCACTCGCTCGACGGCGGGGGCCATCACCATGGTGGTGTCGGTGCTGTTCGTCGTCCCGATTCCCTTCAACCTCATAGCCGGCCACTGGAAGTGGGCGAACAAGGTCCTAGGACTCCTGCCGGACACCCTGTCCACCGCCGTCTCCGACCCCTTCAGCCAGGCTCACCAGTGGGGACAGGCCGGCACCGCCGTCTTCCTCCAGCACTGGCAGGCCATCACCGTCTTCGCCGCCTGGGCCATCGTCCCGCTGGCGATCGCCGCGGTCGTCTTCACCCACCGCGACGCCTGAGCCACCGGCTCACGCGTCCCATCAGACCCTTTCTCCGGTTCCACACAGTCGGTCCCCGCACCATCGCGGTGCGGGGACCGACGACGTCCATGCGGACAGCCCGGATCATTCAGCGCTGGGGCTGCCCGTCCCGGTACTTGCGCATCCAGGAGCGCCTGGTCCGGTACAGACGGACTCCCGTCCCGACCAGAACTCCACTCCAACCAACTGCTAGCGCCCACACCCACTGCGGGATATCCATGGCAACACCTCCTCACCCCGCCGCCAGGTTCATCTAATTCAGAACGGAACAGCTGACATCTCAATCTTGCGCATCATCACCTCGATGCCGATACTCACTTTTCTGTCGAGTGCGATAATAGCGAATCAACCCCCCAGTTAGCATGCACAGCCAGAAAATAATCATCCCAATTAGCCATGACAACATAGCAACCCCTCAAACTCGGAGCGATACTCAGATTCTTTGATGCGAGAGCCCCGGTGCAGGCTTGCGCACAACTAGCACCAAACCTGCACCGCGATCTCAGCATCAAAGACCCACATCAAACGCAGATCCGCTTAGGCCAAGAGGTGTGATCGGTCCAATACACGAGCGCACCCCCAGTAAGCCCTTCAGCAGCACCAATACCATTGAGCACCACACCAACAGGAAGACCGACGATCGTCCCATCCGCAGCACCTCCAGCGACACCCGTTACCGCACCAGCAGTCATCAGATACCAGCCATAGGCAACAACAGCCCACTTGGGGATGGTGACGCATGTCGAGGCCAGCACCTCGGTAGGGTCAGGCTTCCCGCGACCAGTCGATCATAGGTCTGAACGGCTTTCTGGTAGTCTTCAGCCGAAGCTTCCGCCTTATATTCGGCCTGAAGCTCCGCCACCTTCGCCTGCTCAGAACTTTGCGCAACCGGATGAGGTGCAGCCACAGCCTGACCCGCCGCACCAAAGAACATTCCGATCGCCACAACAAAAGCCATCACCGGAGCACCAATCCACCCCAGCACTCATCCCACACTCATCGTGATCTCTCCTTCGAAGTCATCGAATCCAGGCAGGATAGCAAACACCCCACCCGCCATTCACCACAATATACCGATTGGGTAAATGGTGTTACCATCATACCCCTCCACACAAACACTCCACATCAGATAATGTGACAAATATTGGCGATTCCTACACTCGCCTCCTGACAGTCGTTTTCACACGGATCCTTCCAGCAAATCCGACCTTATGGCACACACGACCCAAGCGGCCACACATTGTATGTTTTCTATAAATCTGAAACGCGGCTGGGAGCAGCACTCACCCCGCCATCGTCACAGCACGGCGGACATGAGGCGGCAGACGTTGTCCACGTAGCGGTTGTACCAGGGCTCGGTGGCCCACAGCTCGGGAGTCAGCTCGGTGCAGGTAGCCCGGTAGGCGGCGTCGTTGATGCGCAGCAGGTCGTCGAGGTCCCCGCCGAAGGCCAGCAGCATGACCTCGTAGTTGAGGGCGAAGGAGCGGAAGTCCATGTTGGAGGACCCGATGACCCCGACCTCGTCGTCGACCGTCATGTACTTCGAGTGCAGGACAGTCGGCGAGGGGTAGAGGTAGATCCGCACCCCCGCCGCCAGGAGCGCCGAGTAGTAGGAGCGCTGGGCGTGGCTGACGATGAACTGGTCAGACTCCTTGCCCACGAACAGCTCGACCTCCACCCCCCGGTAGGCGGCCGACGTCATCGCCGCCAGCAGCGCCTCGTCGGGGATGAAGTAGGGGCTGGTGATGGACACGCGCCGCTTGGCCCCGTGGATGAGGGCCAGGAACATCCGCAGGTTCGGCTCGGTGGGGTATCCCGGCCCGGAGGGAACGAGCTGCATGGCGTTGACGACGGCGCCCGGCCGCCCAGGTCTGGGGGCCGGCGTGCCCACTGGAATACCCGGCAGTCCCGCCATCTCCGGCAGGGTCTCGGCCGGCGTCCCCAGCGCCAGGTCGAAGGCCTCGAGCTGCTCACCGGCCTCGAAGAACCAGTCCATGGCGAAGACGGCCTGAGCCTCCAGGACGATCTCACCGGTGACCTCCACCGACAGGTCCTCCCAGCGGCGCCCGGCCCGCACATTGCGCCGGGTCCGGTAGGAGGGGTCGATGACGTTGTGACTCCCGATGAAGCCCTTCTCGCCGTCGATGACCAGGATCTTGCGGTGGTTGCGCAGGTCCGGGCGGCGCCAGCGGCGCTTGAGCGGCAGCAGCGGCATCATGAGGCGCCAGCGGATGCCGGCGTCGGTCATGCGCTGGCAGAACTGTTTCCAGCCGGGGTACTTGCGGCTGCCGAGGTGGTCCAGGAGGAGTCGCACCGTGACCCCGCGGGCCACGGCGCGCTCCAGGGAGCTGAAGAAGACGTCGGTGACCTCGTCCCAGCTCATGATGTAGAACTCGACGTGCACGTGGTCGGTGGCGGCGTCGACGGCTCGGGCCATGGCCTCATAGGTGCTGCGGGGGTCGGCGTGGACGGCCACCACCTCACCACTGACGCAGGGCAGGCCGGTCAACCGGCGGTTCATACGCACCGCCCCGGCCAGGTAGGTCGAGGGCCGGGCGCCCTTGGGCAGGTCCGGCATGGAGCGGGTGTAGTCGAGGGTGATCTCGTTGACGGTGTGCTGCTGGCGGCGCCGAGTGCCGTGCACCCACGGGCTGCCGATGAGCAGGTAGAGCGGGAGCCCCACGACGGGCAGCAGGAAGATGAGCAGCAGCCAGGCGGTCGACGACGACGGGCGGCGGTTCTCCGGAACCGTGCCCAGTGCGACGATCTTGATGAGGTACTCGATGACGACCCAGGTGGTCGCCAGTACCGGCGGCAGCGTCATACTCGCATCATGTCATGCCCACTGACAGGTCCCCGCAAACATGCCTGGGCGCGGACCGGATGGTCCTGCGCCCAGGCACTGCGAAGGCCCGCCCCGGTTGAACCACCGGGTCGGGCCCTTCGCAACGAGGTCGCTTACCGGTTCCCATTCGGCAGCGGGTCCTCCTTCACCGAAACGTCCGAGCACATTCCCTTGGCTGTGGCCCGGACTCAGTGATGGCCGGTCAGTGGTACTCCCCAGTACCTCACGGTCGCCACCGTTCAGCGGTGACTACGACTCTGCCGATGCTGTCTGAGAGAAGACTGGAAATCGCGCATCTAAATGGTGACGCTTGATGACGATACGGTCACGGTCTTCCGAACGGGCTGCCGCCCTCCCTCAAGCCCCTTGAAATACTGCGGAATCCGCCCCCCGCACTGGACACCCTCAGGCCGACGTCGGAGCGCCGAAGAGGGTCTTGAAGTAGCCGTAGAAGTTCCAGTTGCCCCACGAGGTGCACTGGTCCCCACCGTGTGCGGCGGCCTCATTGGGCTGGTAGGGCGTGTAGTTGTACAGGCCCGCAGTCGCCTGGTTGGCCACCGTCACCTCACCGCTGCCGCACCGCACATCGGGCGAGTAGGCGATGTGTCTGGGCCGGTGCGCCACGACGTCGTAGCTGCCCGGGTTGAGACGGTAGCGATGGAACTGGGAGGCCGCCCCGTAGAGCTGGGAGGGGAAGCCGGCCCACTGGGGGTCGCAGGTCCTGTGGTCGGGGCAGGCGTAACCGGCTGCGGCCTCATAGTCGCGAGCGCTCAGGTTCGCGCCGGAGGCGGTGAGCAGCCCCTGCTCCTTGTGAATGAGGACGAGGAGCACCTGGGGATTGATATCGCAGGCTTGGGAGACCTCCCAGATGACGTCGGCCGCACTGACACCGGAGGCGGCCTCAATGCCTCCGGGGCAGAAGGTGCTGGCCGGGCGGGCCTGCACGGAGAAGGTGGCGGTGGCCAGGCACTCGGTGCCGTCACTGCCCGGCTGGCAGCCGGCGTTGACCTTGGTGACGAAAGCGGCGATCTCCTCGCGCGTCATGGCCTGGGAGTCGTAGAAGACCTCATCATCAATGATGCGGGCGGCGTTGAAGCCGCTGGCGTCGGGCACCAGGGGTGCTGGCGCAGAAGTTGTTCCGGTATCAGAGGCCCGCCCCCACCCCAGAGCGAAGCCGCCCAGTGAGGAACTGGTTGCACGCAGCACAATGAGTCCCACCAGGAGCGTGACCAGGAAGGCGACCAGGGCGACGCCGATCGGGCTTCTCAGGAAGGGATGACGGGCACCGCCCCTGCGCCCCCGCCTCCGTCTGGCACCGGCGCGCAGGAGCCCGAAGCGCCCACGGCCTCCTCGGCTCCTCTTCGCCCGCCCGGAACGGCGACTCGCATCCTCCCGCCGGGCGTGATCGGTACCGCGCTGCGCGGCTGGGCGGGCACTGCGCGGCGCTCGTGCGGGCTGAGGCGAGCCGGATCCTGCGGTGCTTCGTTGGGGCCGCGGGCGTCGGCCGGAGGGATGGTGGGACATCGGCGCCATCGTGTCACATCACGGGCCGATGCACGGCCCGAAGCAGCCCGGGCTTCCCAAGACGACTGTCCGACCGGGATTCGACGGGAGGCGATGCGTCCCACAGCACCGCCGTCGGCCGGGTGAGTCCGCCGTCGCATACCGTGGGGCCGTGAATCTTCCCGACGTCCTGAGCCTGGCGCACTCCCTCATGGAGGAGGCCGACGTCGGCGACTGGGATCTGGCCTTCGACCGGGCGCGTCGGCGGGCCGGCCAGACGGATCATGCACGACGTCGGCTCACGCTCAGCCGCCATCTCATGAGCCTGTACGACGAGGCCCAGGTCCGCGAGACGATCCTGCACGAGATCGCCCATGCCCGCGTCGGCCCCCACCACGGGCACGACGCCGTCTGGGCCGCCGAGGCGAACCGGTTGGGGGCGACGGGCCGGCGGCTCATCGACTCTCAGGCTCCCCGGCTACGGGGACGCTGGGTGGGCAGGTGCCCGGCGGGCCACGAGGTGGACCGCATGCGCCGTCCGGCCTCACCCGTCTCGTGCTCACGCTGCGCCCCTCGATTCAGCCTGGAGCACCTCCTGGCTTGGAGCCTCGACGGAGAGCCCGTCCCCCATGAGCGGATCAGCGAGCGCTACAGCCGCCTGTTGCGCTTGGCGAAGCGGGCCGCACCATAAGGCCTCGTGTAGGGTGCTTGCACCAACCACCACCCCACAAGAACGGAATCGTCGTCATGCTCGTGACCACCACCCCCACCGTCGAGGGCTACCCCGTGACCCAGTACCTGCGTGTCGTCTGCGGTGAGACCGTCGCAGGAGTCAATTTCCTCAAGGACATGGCCGCGGGGTTCCGAAACTTCGTGGGAGGCCGTTCCCAGTCCTACGAGGAAGAGCTGATCCAGGCCAGGGAGACAGCCCTGGCGGAGATGGTTCAACGCGCCCAGGAGCTCGGCGCTGAAGGCGTCGTCGGCGTCGACATCGACTACGAGACACTGGGGACGGACAACGGCATGCTCATGGTGACCGCCTCGGGCACCGCGGTGCGGTTCTCCCCTGTCTCCTGAGCGGAACTGAGCCCCAATCCCTCTCAGGGGACGACTTGAGTCACCGAACCAACCCGTCCGCGAATTTCCCAGATTTTTCCCAGGGATCTGCCCCTCGTCCTCACAGGGTGAGGGCGTTACATAGTAGTTGCCGCCGGACAGGGACGGTCTCGAGGGTTGGGGAGCCCAGTGACAGATCGATCCCCTGAGATGAAGTTGGGTCATAGGGAGCCTGACATCATCGTTTCGGCGAAGGAGGAACCGCCTCCTCGGGTGCATGGGACCCCGGGTTGCAGGTGGGACCTCGCGAGGCTTGGGCCCGCGGTTCGGACTTCCGAACCGCGGGCCGAGTCCTTTCTCGGCCCGTCTGCACACCGATAACCCGAAACACCGCGCGTTCGTAGGGTAGGTCGCGAGTTCGTACCCTGAACCCCCGAACGGGCGGCATAAGGTACGAACGCGACGGTGGCCTACGCGGCCGACTCCTCCTCGGCGACGGGGTTGCCCACGCGCAGCATGAGGAGCAGCCCGGTCGCCAGCACCGCGACGATCCCGAGGATCCCCCAGTAGTTCGCGCCCGGCTTCGCTTCCAAGGCTCCACGGAGTCGATCCCGTCCTCCGCCCAGTGTCCACAGCGCTGACATCAACGAGCCCACCCTTGAAACCCCCTTAAGAATCGTTGAAATTCCGCGGTTGATCTTCGGCGTGCCGCGTCGGTGCGGAGCTGATGTCAGCGTCATGGACACCGAGCTACTGGCCATGCCCACTCCACGAGGGTGGGGTGCCACTGGAGGAGGGTCGGGAGTACTCCAGGTAGGTGGGGCCTTCGTGCAGTACACACAACCCGCGGCCAGTAGATCCCCACCCTCGTGGAGTAGGCCGGTTCAAGGCACAGACGGGCCGGGGGTAAGGTCGCTCGGCTTCGGCGCCGAGGAAGGCCTCGCCGTGATGAAGCGCCTCGCGTTCGTAGGTTAGTCCGCGAGTTCGTAGGGTAGGTCGCGAGTTCGTACCCTGAACCCCCGAACGGGCGGCATAAGGTACGAACGCGACGGTGGCCTACGCGGCCGACTCCTCCTCGGCGACGGGGTTGCCCACGCGCAGCATGAGGAGCAGCCCGGTCGCCAGCACCGCGACGATCCCGAGGATCCCCCAGTAGTTCGCGCCCTGCCCGACCAGACGCGTCCCCAGGTAGATGAAGATGCCGTACATCGCGGGCGCCATGAAGGAGACCGCCCGCCCGGTGGTCGCGTAGAGCCCGAAGATCTCTCCCTCCTGCCCCTCGGGGATGAGGCGGGCCAGGAAGGAACGGGCGGCCGACTGGGCCGGCCCCACGCAGGCCGACAGGAGCAGGCCCAGCACCCAGAAGGCCACGGCCCCGGCGGTGTGCAGGAAGAACACCAGTAGTCCGGCCACCACCAGGATGATGAGGCTGGCCATGATGACGTTGCGTGGCCCGAAGCGGTCATCGAGCCGCCCGGCCCAGATGGTGGCGATGCCGGCCACGATGTTGGCCACGATGGCGAAGATGATGACGTCGCCCGATGAGAAGCCGAAGGTGTTCTGGGCGATGATGCCGCCGTAGGTGAAGACCCCGGCCAGCCCGTCCCTGAAGACGGCGGCGGCCAGCAGGAACCACAGCAGGCGCGGCTGGAAGTTGTGCAGCTGGAGCAGGGTGCGCCACAGCAGCTTGTAGGAGGTCAGGATCGACTCCTTGCGCCTGCCCTGGTGGGAGACGGCCTCCACCGGTTCTGCCTCCATGGCGGCCCGGTCCCGTCCCGGTTCAGCGGTCGTCATCCCCTCGCTGACCTCCCCGACGTCCTCGGCGCGGGAGCGCCCGAGCCTGCGGGAGCGGTTGATGAGGACGGGAAGTGCGGACAGGCCGAACCAGGCCGCTGACACGAGCATGGCGACGCGCACCCCCATCCCGCTTCCGGCCGAGAAGGAGACCAGGGGGCTCGGCCCCACGAGGGCGACGTAGAGGATGAGCAGCAGGACGATGCCGCCGAGGTAGCCCATCCCCCACCCCAGGCCGCTGACGGCACCGATGCGGTCCTTGGAGGCCAGGTGGTTGAGGATGGCGTTGTAGTTGACCGAGGCCAGCTCGAAGAAGATGTTGCCGATCCCCAGCAGGACGATGCCGAACCACAGGTAGCCGGGTTCAGGTCGTACCAGGAACAGGGCCGCCGAGACCGCCACCACCACCGCGGTGTAGCCCCCGAGCCAGAAGACGGTCCGCCCGCCCCGGTCCGAGCGCTGCCCGGTCACCGGTGCCAGCAGGGCGATGAACAGCCCGGCGATGGCCAGCCCGAGGGACAGCGCCGACTCGTTGTCCGCCTTGGCCCCGAAGGAGCCGCTGACCAGGTAGACGGTGAAGACGAAGGTGGTGATGACTGCGTTGAAGGCCGCCGACCCCCAGTCCCACAGGCCCCAGGCGATGACGGGCCAGGACAGGAGCCGGGTGCGGGAGCCGGCCTGCGTCGGAGCAGTCACTGTCGTGCTCATAGGAGAGACGATAGAACCATCCGGGCCGGCGGCGGTACCGAAAGGGGAACAGACCTGATCGTCAGTTCTCCCCACTGGCCTGCGCAGGGCGCTCCCCCTGAGCGGACTGCCGCTCCAGGAGCATCTCGGCCAGGGCCAGATCCATCGGCGTGGTCACCTTCATGGCGCGCTCGTCACCGGCGACGACGACGACGCTGCCGCCACAGGCCTCAACGAGGCCGGCGTCGTCGGAGGCGGCGAGCGCCTCGTCTGCGGCCCGCCCGGCCCCGGCCCGGTGGGCGGCGACGAGCACGGGGGTCGAGAATCCCTGGGGGGTCTGGACCGCCCGGAGCCGGTCGCGTCGGGGGGTGCCGACGACGGGCTCAGGCTCCCCCGCCGGGCGGGCCTCGACCTCCTTGACGGTGTCGGTCACGGGCAGCGCCGGGACCACGGCCTCGTGCCCGGCTCGCACAGCGGCGACCACCCGCTGCGTCACCTCCGAGGGCGTCAGCGCCCGCGCGGCGTCGTGGACGATGACGACGTCGGCCTGCGGCACGGCGGCCAGGGCCGCTGCGAGCCCCAGGGCCACGGAGGCCTGCCTGGAGCGGGGAGAGCCGGCAACGACCTCGATCCCACCGCATCGTCCCGCCCCAGCCCCGGCTGCTCCGTCCAGCAGGCCCTCGAGCTCGGCGCGGAACCGGTCGACCTCCTCAGCGGGGGCGGTGACGACGACGTGGCTGACGGCGCCCGAGGCGATGAGCCCGGCCGCCGCCCGCCGCAGGAGGCTGACACCGCCCACCGGGACGAGGGCCTTGGGAACCCCGGCGCCCAGGCGGGAACCGGAGCCCGCCGCAGTGAGAACGGCGACCGCCCCACCCGGAGCAGACTCGGGCGGGGCGGATGCTTGGGATGAAGGGCTGGTGCTCACGGGCAGGACGCTACCGCGTCCTCGACGCCCTGAGCACGAGCGCTGCGCGGTACTAGGACGCGAGAACCTCGTCCAGGCGGGACTCGGCCTCCTCCTCGGGAGTCTTCTGGGCCAGGGCCAGCTCGGAGACGAGAATCTGGCGGGCCTTGGCGAGCATGCGCTTCTCGCCGGCGGACAGGCCGCGGTCCGTGTCACGACGGGAGAGGTCCCGCACGACCTCGGCAACCTTGATGACATCCCCGGAGGCGATCTTCTCCTGGTTGGCCTTGAAACGGCGAGACCAGTTCGTGGGCTCCTCGGTCAGCGGCGCCCGCAGCACCTCGAAGACCTTTTCCAAACCGGTCTCATCAACCACGTCACGGACGCCGATGAGCTCAACGCTTTCGGCGGGAACCAAGATGGTCAGGTCACCCTGGGCCACCTCGAGCTGCAGATACGTCTTCTCCTCACCGCGTACCTTGCGCTGCCGGATGTCAATGATCCGGGCGGCCCCGTGGTGCGGGTAGACGACAGTCTCACCGACTTCATAGGTCATAAGGATGACTCTCCAGACTGGTTTGCGGGTCTCTAGTTTATCAGGTCATTCCGCGCAAAGATCGGGGACGTATCTCACAGAGGTCACGGCGGGCGCGGCCCGGGACCGGCGGCGAGAACTGCGGTGCCACCCGCAATGGAGAATCAGTGCTCAGAATCCCCGTCCAGGCGATAGCCGAGCCCCCTGACCGTGGTGATGAGAACCGGTTTGGAGGCGTCGGCCTCAATCCTGCCGCGAAGCCGTTTGACATGGACGTCCAGAGTTTTCGTGTCGCCCTCGTAATCGGGTCCCCACAGGCGCTCCAGGATCTGGTTGCGGGTGAGCACGCGGCCGGGGTGACGCAGAAACAGCTCCAGGAGCTCGAACTCCCGCAACGGCATGGCGACCACCTCGCCGTTGACCCTGACCTCGTGGCGCTCGACGTCCATCCGCACCCCGCCGGCGACCAGCACCGGCTCGGGCTCCGGGGCGGCCGCACGGCTACGGCGCAGGACCGCCTTGAGGCGCGCCAGGAGCTCCCGGTAGGAGTAGGGCTTGGTGACGTAGTCGTCGGCCCCGATCTCCAGGCCGACGATCTTGTCCAGCTCGGTGTCCTTGGCGGTGAGCATGATGACCGGCACGGAGGAGGAGCGCCGGATCCGGGTGCACACCTCGATCCCGCCCAGGCGGGGCAGCATGAGGTCCAGCAGGACCAGATCGATGGGGCCGACGCCGCCGGGGCGCCGGGAGGCCTCGAAGATCTCGACGGCGCGCTGGCCGTCCTCGGCCTCAACCACCTCGAAGCCGTCGCGCCGCAGACCGAAGGCGAGCGGGTCGCGGAAGTTCTCCTCGTCCTCGACCAGGAGGATCCGCATTGGGCCGCTCACCGGCGTCATTGACGACGCGGCCGGTGCACCGGAGGGGGTGGGCGCCCCCGCGCCCGGCACCGCACCAGCCTCTGCGCCCGTCCCTGCGGAGCGCTCTGCCGGGCTCATGACCCGCTCCCGGGGGTGTGCTCCGCGGCGGCTTCGTCAGGCTCATTCTGGGCTGATCCAGTCCCGACCGACTCGCCCTTCACCGGTTCGCCCTCGCCCAGGCGCGGCAGCACGAGGGTGAAGGTGGAGCCGCGTCCCGGGGCGGACCACAGCTCGACGGTGCCGCCGTGGTCGGCGGCCACGTGCTTGACGATACTCAGGCCCAGGCCGGTGCCCCCGGTGGCGCGCGAGCGGGCCTTGTCCACGCGGTAGAAGCGCTCGAAGACGCGCTCCTGCTCCTCCTTAGGGATGCCGATGCCCTGGTCGACCACGGCGATGCGCACGATGTCGGGGTCCTCCGCGTCCAGCGAGACGCCCACCGAGACCCGGGTGCGCGGCTCGGAGTAGCGGATGGCGTTGTCCAGCAGGTTGCGCACGGCGGTGGTGATGAGGGCGGCGTCGCCGCGCACCCGCAGTCCCTTGGTTCCGCCGGCCACGAGGGCGATCTGGCGGCCGTCGGCCTCGACGCGCACCCGGTCCACGGCCTCGGCGACGACGTCGTCGATGTCGACGACCTCGGGCTCGGCCAGGGCGTCACCCTCCTGGAGGCGGGTGAGCTCGATGATCTCCTGGACCAGGACGCCCAGGCGGCGGGCCTCCTTGCGCATGCGCCCGGAGTAGTCGCGCACGAAGTCGGGGTCGTCGGCGCCGGCCTCGACGGTCTCGGCGAGCAGCTGGATCGCGCCGACCGGGGTCTTGAGCTCGTGGGAGACGTTGGCGACGAAGTCGCGGCGCATGGCCTCCACCCGGCGGGCGGCGGTGTGGTCCTCGATGAGGATGAGGACGCGCCCCTGGCCGATGCCGGCCGCGCGCACCTGCAGGTGGAACTGGCCCGCGCCCGGCACCCTCCCCCGGGCCACGGTGACGGCCGCGTCCTGCGCCTGGCCTGAGGCGCGCACGCGCCCCACCATCGCCGCCACGGTCGGCTCGATGACGGCGTCGTCGCGCACGATGTTGAAGGTGTAGGCCGACGCCGAGGCGCGCAGGACCTCGTCGTCGTCATCGAGGACGACGACTGTCGAGCGCAGTGCCGCCAGCACCGGGACGGCCGTGTCGGTCCCGGCCAGGCCTGCCAGGTCAGCGGCGCTCGTGGCCGCCCTGCGCTCGCGCCGGGACAGCGCGACACCGACCCCCACCCCCAGGCACAGGAGCCCGGCGGCGGCAAGGAGGAGAACGATGACGGTCAGGCCCACGCCTCTAGGGTAGTTGAGCCCCGACGGCGCCCACCGGCCGGCACCGCCTGTGGGCGTGCCGCTTGCGGCGGCGTCGCAGGACTGCTGTGCTTAGGGACAACATCCTTGGCGGCGGCCTCGACCGGATCGTCGAGCAGCGCCGCCCCGCCACCTCACCGACCGGCCCGAACCATCGGTCCTCGCCCGGAACAGGAGCAGCCTCATGCGCGCCATCTTCAACCAGGAGCTCAAGCAGCTGGGCTCCGACCTCGAGTCCATGGCCAACCAGGTCGCCACCGCGATCGAGCGGGCCGCGGAGTCCCTGCGCCAGGGGGACATCGTCATCGCCGAGCAGGTGATCGACGCCGACGAGCGCATCAACGACCTCCAGCGCGACATCGACGACCTGTGCGTCATGCTGCTGGCCCGTCAGCAGCCGGTGGCCGGGGACCTGCGCAACGTCCTGTCCGCGCTGCGCATGGCCCAGACCCTGGAGCGCCAGGGCGACCTGGCTCGCCACGTGGCGGCCATCGCCCGCGGCCGCTACCCCGAGCCGCCGCTGCCCGAGCCGGTCCTGGGGCTCATCCTGGAGATGGCGGACCTGGCGGTGCGCGCCGGCAAGGACGTCGCCCGCCTCATCTCGACGCGGGACCTGGAGCTGGCCTCCGTCATTCAGACCAACGACGCCGAGCTCGACGCCCTGCACCGTCGTTCCTTCCAGATGATCCTGGACCCGGCTCACGACCTGAGCCGCCAGCAGGTCATCGACGCCGTCCTCATGGGCCGTTTCCTGGAGCGCTTCGGCGACCACTCCACCTCTGTGGCCAGCCGCGTGGCCTACCTCGTCTCGGGAGCCTCCATGCCCGAGACGCATGACGCCGAGGACGCCGACGCGCTCCACTGAGCGCTTGGAGCCGACGAGACGGGCGGCGCCGGACCTTCCTTGGGGTCCGACGCCGCCCGCGTCATTGAGGGTGCGGCAGGTTGCCGGGGCTCACTTGCCCTGGTTGGCCACTGCTGCGATCTTGGCCTCGGCCTCGGGGTCGAGGTAGCGGCCGCCCTTCTTGAGCGGCTTGAGGGTCTCCTCGTCGAGCTCGTAGACCAGCGGGATCCCGGTGGGGATGTTGACGCCGGCGATGTCGTCGTCGGAGATGTCGTCGAGGTGCTTGACGATGGCGCGCAGCGAGTTGCCGTGGGCGGCGATCATGACGGTCTTGCCGGTCTTGATCTCGGGGACGACGGTGCCCTCCCAGTAGGGCAGGAGGCGCTCGAGAACGTCCTTGAGGCACTCGGTGGCGGGGATGGGCTCACCGGCGTAGCGGGGGTCGGCATCCTGGGAGAACTCCGAGCCGGCCTCGATGGGCGGCGGCGGCACGTCGTAGGAGCGGCGCCACTGCATGAACTGCTCCTCTCCGTACTCGTCACGGATCTCCTTCTTGTTCTTGCCCTGCAGGGCGCCGTAGTGGCGCTCGTTGAGGCGCCAGCTGCGCTCCACCGGGATCCAGTGGCGGTCCGCAGCGTCCAGGGACAGGTTGGCGGTCATGATGGCGCGACGCAGCATCGAAGTGAAGAGCTTCTCGGGGAGGACACCTGCCTCCTTGAGGAGCTCACCACCGTGGACGGCCTCGGCGCGGCCCTTGTCTGACAGCGGGACATCGACCCAGCCGGTGAAGAGGTTCTTCGCGTTCCATTCGCTCTCGCCGTGGCGGAGCAGTACGAGGGTGTAAGCCATGGCCCTATCCTGCCAGGATCGCGGGCATGGCGCGAGGCCTAAGAAGGGCGATCTCAGCGGGCGAGGGCGCGAGCACATCGACCCGAAGGCACCGCTCGCAGCGATAACGCCCGTTCACGGAGCGAATTCACGTATTGAAAACACAACGGCTCTGGTGATGCGCCTGAGCGCACAACCAGAGCCGTGATGCGAGGTGGCAATCAGCTCGAGAATGACTCGCTGCGGGGTGCCGGCCTCATGTGAGCCGGGTACCCCATGTTCCCTCAGTTGCCGGGGTTGACCTCGTAGTAGGCCTTGCGCACCTCAGCGGAGACGCGACCGCGGTCAGAAACCTCAAGGCCCTGCTCGCGAGCCCACTCGCGAATCTTCTGAGTGTCAGAAGGACCGCTGGAACGACGACGACCGGAGCTGCGACGGCCGCCGGTGCGACGAGCCTTTCCGACCCATTCCTCAAGGGACTCACGAAGAGCAGCTGCGTGCTCGTCGTTCAGGTCGATCTCGTAGGTGACACCGTCAAGGGCGAAGGTGACGGTCTGATTGGCCTCGGACCCGTCGACATCGTCGACGAGGATGACCTGAGTCTTCTGTGCCATGATTCCTCATTCTGCGTGGAGGGAGCGGGCCTGAAGGATGTATCCCGCTGCGGACAACGTTAGATTAAACAATAGTTGCCCTCAATGCAACACGGCTTTTCGCCGCCCTCATTACCAGCCACCCCGCCCCCAATCACACAGCGATGCGCGCTGCCATACCACCCTGAACACCTTGACGACTGAGGCGGAAACTGTGAAAGCACTGAGGTCCCCTTTGGAGATCCCCACGAGACCTGGCGGAACAATCCAGGCACGACACCCCCTCGCCTCCGGCCGCATAGAGGTATCCAACGATCAGTCAATCCGAGACAGCCAATCTCCCAGATGACTCCCAGATAGCGGTGGGGGATTCTCTCAGCCGGAAGAGAATGCCTGCGTCACCACGGCTCCCACCCTGAGGTCACATCACGTCAAGCCGGACGAATCCGCCCCGTTGGGCCATGACCCGACCGGCCACTGGACGACGAAGGATTTCGGCCACACGGTCATCCCAGAAAACCCACAACCGCTGTAGTCACCGGATGTGCCGGAGGACACATCGACGGGCCGCGGGTGAGGCGCCTGGTACCCGAAAGCCCCGGAAGGCATTACCTCCCGGGGCTGATCGAGCCGCCTGTGGGAATCGAACCCACGACCTATTCATTACGAGTGAATCGCTCTGCCGACTGAGCTAAGGCGGCGCTGGCACAAGCAGCAGAGCCGAACATACCGGCCCTGCGGCCACCACCGCAATCCAGCACCGCAAGGAGAACCGTGTTCCTCGACACAGTCAACCGCCCTCCTCACCACATCACAACCACCGCTGAAGCTGAAGACGGAGGCCCCTCTCAGGCCCCAGAACCCCCTGGTTTCCCCGACTCAGGCACGGGATCGCGATGGCAGGAGGGCACATCCGGGACAGGCGTGCGACTGAGCGCAGCAGCCGCCCCGCGTCACCTGAACCAATCGGGCCCGGTATTCTCCGCACGTCATTCAACAGGTCGCCCTATCCGTAAGGATCTCTATGAGCGAGTCTCCATCCAGCCACTCCCCCACCTCTCCATCACCGCACTCGGGTGCTTCGTCGTCATCCTCACGCACTTCCCAGCCCGACCAGATCCGGGACCGCGGCGACGCCGGGTACAACAAGTCGTTGAAGAACCGCCACCTGCAGATGATCGCCATTGGCGGCTCCATCGGCACGGGCCTTTTCATGGGTGCCGGCGGCCGACTCAAGGACGGCGGGGCGGGACTGATGTTCGCCTATGCCGTCTGTGGAATCTTCGCCTTCCTCATGGTGCGTGCTCTGGGCGAGCTCGCCATCCGCCGCCCCTCCTCCGGCGCATTCGTCTCCTACGCCCGTGAGTTCCTCGGTGAGAAGGGCGCCTACATCACCGGCTGGTTCTTCTTCCTGGACTGGTCAGTCACTGTGATGGCCGACATCACGGCCGTGGCCCTCTACCTCCACTACTGGACGGCTCTGAAGGTTGTCCCGCAGTGGGTCTTCGCGCTCGTCGCGCTCGTCCTGGTCTTCATCCTCAACATGCTCAATGTCAAGATGTTCGGTGAGGCGGAGTTCTGGTTCGCGCTCATCAAGGTCGCCGCCATCGTGTCCTTCATGGTGGTGGCCATCGTCGCTATAGCGCTCGGGCTTCACACCGGAACGGACCCCCACGGAGGGGAGATCACCGCAGGGGCCCACAACATCCTCGGAAACGGTGGCTTCTTCCCCGAGGGATTCCCGATCGTCTTCGCCCTGACCCTCGGCGTCGTCTTCGCCTTCGGTGGCACGGAGATGGTGGGCGTGGCCGCCGGAGAGGCGAAGGACGCGGAGAAAATCCTGCCCAAGGCGATCAACTCGATGATTCTGCGCATCTTCGTCTTCTACGTCGGCTCGGTCATGCTGCTGGCTCTGGTCCTGCCCTACACGTCCTACTCCAAGACCGAGTCGCCCTTCGTCACCTTCTTCTCCGGAATCGGTGTGCCCTACGCCGGCGACATCATCCAGGTCGTGGTCCTCACCGCCGCCCTGTCCTCCCTCAACGCCGGCCTGTACGCCACCGGACGCACCCTGCGCTCCATGGCCGTGGCCGGTGAGGCCCCTCGGGTGGCGGCCGGGCTCAACAAGCACCAGGTTCCTGCCGGGGGCATCATCATCACCTCCGCCCTGGGGCTGCTCGGCGTCGTCCTCAACGCCTACCTGCCCGGTGACGCCTTCGACATCGTCATGAACCTGGCCGGCATCGGCATCGCCGGGACCTGGGGAGCCGTCCTCGTCACCCACCTCGCCTTCCTGCGTCGGGTGCACGAGGGCACGGAGGTGCGCCCGGCCTACCGGATGCCCCTGGCCCCATGGTCCAACTACGCGGCGTTGGCCTTCTTCACCATCGTCGTCCTTTCGAACGTGGCCGACCCGGCTGGACGCTGGACCCTGGGCCTGTTCGCCATCATCGCCGTCATGATGGTGGCGGGCTGGTACGCGGTACGGGGACGTATTCGGGGCGACCTGCTCGACGAGGTCCTTGCCGACGAGGTGGACGAAGCCGCATCCGCCCCGTCGTACGAGGCCTGACCGGTAGGAGGCTGAGCACATGCACGTTCACATCACCTACACCGGGGGCACCATCGGGATGGTGAACTCCCCTCACGGCCTCGTGCCCGGCGCGGATCTGGAGGGGTGGCTCGACTCACTGCTGGCGGGCACACCCCTGGCGCGCTCGGTGACGGTGACCTCACTGGCCCCGCTCATCGACTCCTCGAACGCCACCCCGCTGTCCTGGCAGGCGATCGTGGACGACCTGCGCGCCCACGCTGCGGCCGACCCGCAGACCGCCTTCGTCATCCTGCACGGGACCGACACGATGGCCTACACCAGCGCCGCCCTGTCCTATGCGCTGACGGATCTGAGCGTTCCGGTCGTCGTCACCGGTTCCCAGCTCCCGCTCGGAGAGCTGGGGAGCGACGCCGCGGCGAACGTCACCGGGGCGCTCAAGGCCGCCACCTCCGGGCGCCTCGACGGGGTGGCGCTGTTCTTCGGTCATCGACTCCTGGCCGGGAACCGGGTGACGAAGTCCTCCTCGTGGGCCTTCACCGGTTTCGAGTCCCCCAACGCGGCCCCTCTGGCCACCACTGGCGCCCCGTGGCAGTGGGCGCAGAGCGTGTCGTCAGGTATCGGCTGGAAGGACGCCGCCCCCTACGCCCGCCACGACGTCGTCGTGATCGACCTGGTCCCGGGCATCACCGCGGCCCGCCTGGAGGCGCTGCTGACGCCGCAGCCCGAGGCCGTGATCCTGCGGGCCTTCGGAGTCGGCAACGTGCCGTCCCAGGAGCCGGGGCTGACCGACGTCGTCGAACGGGTGATCGCCGCCGGGACGGCCGTCATCGTCACCTCCCAGTGCCACGAGTCCGAGGTCCTCCTGGGGCACTACGAGGCCGGGGACGCACTGGCCCGCAGTGGCGCCGTCGGCAGCCGCGACATGACCCTGGAGGCCGCCTACGCCAAGGTCCAGTTCCTGCTCTCGCAGGGACTGGCGGGAGACGACCTGGCCGGCTGGATGGGACGCTCCATCGCCGGTGAGCTGAGCCAGTGAACTGAGCCAGTGAGTCGGGCGCTCCGGAGCCCCGCAGCGCCGGTACGGCTCGGCTGAGGAATCGGCCCCGGACGACGTGAATGTCGTCCGGGGCCGGTCTCATGGCCTGCGGGAACCGGTCGGGCCGGCCTGCCTGGCGATGGTCAGCAGGTGAGTCCCTTGTCCGGCATCGTCCCGTTGAGCAGGTAGGTGTCCACGGCCTTCTTGACGCAGTCGTTGGAACGTCCGTAGGCGGTGTGCCCGTTGCCCTTCCAGGTCAGGAGCTGGCCGGACTCGAGCTGATCGGCCAGCGCCTGGGACCAGGCGTAGGGGGTGGCCGGGTCCCCGGTGGTGCCCACCACGAGGATCGGTGCGGCACCGGAGGCCGTGATCTTCTCGCGCTTGCGGCTCGATGTGTGGCCCCAGCCCTGGCAGTAGGCGTCGGGGTAGAGCAGCTGGGAGCCGAAGGTGGGTGAGGCCTCGTTGACGGCCTTGGCGTTCTCCTCCCAGGAGGCGTTGTCCCCCTGGACCGGGTAGTCCAGGCAGTTGACCGCCATGAGGGCCTCGGCGCCGTTATTGGAGTAGGTACCGTCGCTCTGGCGGGAGGAAACGGCGTCGGCGATGGCCAGCAGCGCGCTTCCGTCCGGCTTGCCCACCTTGCCCATCGCCTGGGACAGCGCCAGGGTAAGGGAGGGCCACAGCTGGGTCTGGTACATCGATCCCAGCACCCCGTAGACGGCCAGGTCGTAGGTCAGTGGCCGTTTGCTGTCGGAGGTCGGCAGCGGCGCCGTCTTCGTGGACTCGAGGAACTCGCGGACCTGGGAGACGCCGGAGTCGACGTCTCCGCTCAGGGGGCAGCCCAGCTTGGAGCTCTGGCAGTTCTGCACGTAGGCCCGCAGCGAGGCCTCGAAGCCCTTGGCCTGCCCCAGGGCCAGTTCCTCGGCGCTCAGGGAGGGGTCGACGGCGCCGTCGAGAACCATACGACCAGTGTTGGCCGGGAACAGCTCGGCGTAGGTGGCCCCCAGGTAGGTGCCGTAGGAGAAGCCCAGGTAGGTCAGCGTCTGCTGGCCGTCAACCGCCCGCAGGATGTCGAGGTCCTTGGCGGCACTGATGGTGTCGATGTGGTCCAGGAGCCCCGCGGGGCTGGTCTTCGACGCGCAGGCCTCCCCCATCTTCTGAGCCCGCTCCTGGGTGGCCGTGGCCGAGGGGGTCTCCGGGTCGTTCGCCCCGGCTCGTTCGGCGTCGAGCTCGGCGTCGGTCAGGCAGTCGACCGCCGTGGAGGCGCCCACGCCGCGCGGGTCGAAGCCGACGACGTCGTAGGAGCTGGTGAGGTTCTTGGAGAAGTAGGAACCGGCGCTCTCGACCAGCTCGATGCCCGACCCTCCCGGCCCACCCGGGTTGATGAACAGTGAGCCGACCGATTCCCCGCCGGCGGCCCGCTTCTTCACCGCGATCTCGATCGTCTCGCCGCCGGGGTTGTCGTAGTCCAGCGGCACCTTGACCTTGGCGCAGGTGAAGCCGGTGTCCTTGCCCGACTTCGCCTCACCCATCCCCTTCTTGTCACAGGCGTACCAGGAGACTTTCTGGTTGTAGAAGCTCTCCAGCCCGGCCGGAATCGTTGCCGTGGCCGACGCCGTTGCCGGCGAGGCCTTGATGTCGGTGTCGTCCTGGCAGGCGGTCAGGCCCCCGCATGCCAGAAGCGCAGCGAGCGCCACGAGCAGAGGCTTGATACGAGGCCGAGAAGAGGTCGCAGTAGTCACGACGTGAACCTTATGCGGCCGGGCCGCCCGGGGCCTCCTCCTGGAGACGGAGTGGGGAGAAGTTCCCATCGAGGCCCCGGGGGCGGGGACGGTCCGGCGTCACTGTCCGTTCTTGCAGGTCAGGCCTTCCTCGGGCATGGTCCCGCTGGTGAGGTAGGTGTCGACGGCCTTCTGGACGCAGGCCCCCGAGCGTCCGTAGGCGGTGTGGCCGTTGCCCTCCCAGGTCAGGAGCCGGCCGGAGGCGAGCTGATCGGCCAGGGCCTGGGACCAGGCGTAGGGCGTGGCCGGGTCACCGGTGGTGCCCACCACCAGGATGGGGGCCGCCCCCTTGGCGTGGATGGGAGCGGGCTTGCGGGTCCCGTTGTGCCCCCAAGCCTGGCAGCGCGCATCCTGGTTGCCCAAGGAGGCGCCGAAGGTGGGCGAGCTCTGGAGGATCTGCTGGTAGTCCTTCTCCCAGCTGGTCATGTCGCCCTGGACGGGGATGTCCTGGCAGTTGACGGCGTAGAAGGTCGGGGCGCTGCCTCCGGCGGTCACCTTGCCGTAGAACACCTGGATGTAGGAGCCGTCCTTCTGGGTGATGGCCTGGTCGAGGGCATAGGTGAGGAGGGGCCAGTACTCGGAGGAGTACAGGAGTCGGCGGATGGCGCTGCGGATCGTGCTGCCGTCCACGGTGACGTTCGGGTCCGAGGTCTTCAGCGGCGTCTTGTCGGCTGAGGCGATGAGGGACCGAACCTGCTGGACTCCGGCGTCGGCGTCACCGGTCAGGGGGCAGCTCTGGCCTACCTGGACGGCCTGGCCGGACTGGCACTGCTGGACGTAGGTGCGCAGTGCGGTCTCGAAGCCCTTGGCCTGCCCGGCGGCCCGGTCCCCCAGTGACAGGGAGGGGTCGACGGCGCCGTCGAGGACCATGCGGCCGGTGTTGGCGGGGAAGAGCTCGGCGTAGGTCGCCCCCAGGTAGGTGCCGTAGGAGAAGCCCAGGTAGTTGAGCTTCTGGTCCCCGGACAGCGCCCGCAGGACATCAAGATCCCGGGCCACCGAGACGGTGTCCACATGGTCGAGCAGACCGGCCGGCTTGGTGTGGGCGGCGCAGTTGGCCTCCTCCTGCTTGAAGTCCTTGGTGATCTCGTCGATCAGGGTCGGGAAACTGATGTTGCCCTCCGCACCGCCGTCGGCAGCAGGATTCTCAGCGTCCCGGAAGGGGGTGGGGTCGTCCCCGGCGGCGTCGGCGACGAGGGAGCCGGGTTGGGGGTCGTTGACACCCATGCCCCCCTGGGCGGCTTTGGCGGGCTGCTGGCCCGCGCCGTCGTCGCAGGTGATGGCGGTGGAGGAGCCGACGCCGCGGGGGTCGAAGCCGATGATGTCGTAGGCCTGGTTGAGAGTGGGCGAGAACTGGGCCTCGTTGCTCTCCACCATGTCTACTCCGGAGTAGCCGGGGCCGCCGGGGTTGACGAAGAGGGTGCCCTGGCGCACCGAGCCGGTGGCCAGGTGCTTCTTCATCGCGACCTCAATGGTCTGGCCATCGGGCTGGGAGTAGTCCAGCGGCACCTTGACCTTGGCGCACTGAAAACCGGTCCTGTCAGCGGACTTCGCCATACCACCAGTGGTCACGCAGTTATACCACTCGACCTTCTGACCGTAGAAGGACTCCAGCCCCTTGGGCACCGCCGCCTTGGACGACGCAGCCGCAGCCGGGGCGGGCACCGCAGCAGCAGGAACCGCACCGGCCCCCACCCCCAGGCACACGCCCGCCACAGCCGCCAGCACCCCGGCGGACACCCGACGACGCCCTGGAGCGACTCGTCGCGGACCAGATAATTCATTCACGCTATTTTTCATAAACGTTATATTACAAACAGTAAACGGAACCTGTCCGCGTCATGGGCAGGCATGTGAGAGCAGAGAAGAACCGTGGTTGGGGCGTCTGTCTCCGGCGCCCCAACCACGGTGATGAGTACCCGCGGCACTCCTTGACGATCCTCAGTGGAGAGCCGGCAGGAGGGTAGCGGTTCCTTGAGGTCTCACTGCGTGCCGTGGCACGTCAGCCCCTTCTTGGGCATGGTGCCGGTGAGCAGGTAGGTGTCGACCGCCTTGGTGATGCAGGGGCCGTGCCCGGAGTTCGCGTAGGCCGTGTGCCCATTGCCCTCCCAGGTGAGGAGCTGGCCGGAGTCCAGCTGATCGGCCAGGGCCACGGCCCACTCGTGCGGAGTGGCCGGGTCGCCGGTCGTCCCGATCACGAGGATCGGCGCGGCCCCCTTGGCGTGGAGCGCCTTGGGCGGCTGGGTGCCGGTGTGCCCCCAGGCCTGGCAGCCGAGGTCACCGGCCTCCGCGATAGTGGCGAAGCGGGGGGCGATCCTCTCCAGCTCCTCACTCTGCGCCTTCCAGGTGGCCATGTCGCCCTCGACCCGGTAGTCCAGGCAGTTGGTGCCGATCATCGCACCGGTGCTGACCACGGGCTGAGCGTCGAGCCGGCTCAGTATCGTCCTGAAGATCGAGGCGTCGTGCTCGTTGATGACCTGCGCCAGGGCCTCATTGCCAGTCCCCCAGGAAGTCTCCGGAGAATAGAGCAGAAGCGAGATCACCTGCTTCATGTCCTCGCCTGTCACCGGACGGTTCGGGTCCGAGGAGGGCACGGGCGACTGGTTGGCCGAGGTGAAGACGTCTCCGATCTGCTTGACGCCCGCGTCGGTGTCACCGGTGAGGGGGCAGTTCTGTCCCGACTGGCACCAGGCGACATAGTTGCGCAGCGCCCGTTCGAAGCCCAGGGCCTGCCCCTGCCTGCGCTCGTTGTAGGTCAGGCTGGGGTCCAGGGCGCCGTCGAGGACCATGCGGCCGGTGTTGGTGGGGAAGAGCTCGGCGTAGGTCGCCCCCAGGTAGGTGCCGTAGGAGAAGCCCGTGTAGTTGAGCTTCTGGTCCCCGGACAGGGCCCGTAGGACATCAAGATCCCGGGCCACCGAGACGGTGTCCACATGGTCGAGCAGCTCGGCAGGCTTGGTGTTCGCCGCGCAGCTGGCCTCGAACTGCTTGAACTGCGCGGAGATGGCGGCGGCTCGCTGCTCGAATGCCGTGGCGCCGTCTCCGGCAGTGACCGGGGCGGCCTCCGCCATCGCCGTCACCTCGGTGTCGGAGGTGCAGGTGATGGCGGTGGAGGAGCCGACGCCGCGGGGGTCGAAGCCGATGATGTCGTAGGCCTTCTGTACGCCGGCGAAGGTCGAGGTTGCCATCGTGCTGACGGCCTCCACCCCGGATCCACCGGGGCCACCGGGGTTGATGAAGAGGGTGCCCTGGCGCACCGAGCCGGTGGCCAGGTGCTTCTTCATCGCGATCTCAATGGTCTGACCGCCCGGCTGGGAGTAGTCCAGCGGCACCTTGACCTTGGCGCACTGAAAACCGGTCTTGTCATCCGACTTCTCCACCCCGGCAGTGGCCACGCAGTCGTACCACTCGACCTTCTGACCGTAAAAGGACTCCAGCCCCTTGGGCACCGCCGCCTTCGTCGCAGCCGCAGCCGGGGCCGGCCCCGCAGCGGGCACCGCAGCAGCAGGAACCGCACCGGCCCCCACCCCCAGGCACACACCCGCCACAGCCGCCAGCACCCCAGCGGACACCCGACGGCGTCGAAGGCCACCGGAGCCTCTCGCCTCGTCCACGCCCGCGGGCGAGGACCGATAAGGCCGATTCTTGGGAGGATGCTTCATTCTCGTTTCCATGAGCAGCATCATATGAACTGACCAGCCGGTGCATGGTCCCTCTCAGGGATGAGATGGGCCGTTGCCCTCTCCCCCGCGAGTGCCGTTGCCCTCCGGGTCCTCGGCGGGCACCAGCCCCCAGGAGGCGGCCCAGGCCCAGAGCCGATCGAGCTCGTCCTCCATGAGGTAGCGAGCCCTGGGCTCGGTGAGTGCCCGAGTGGTCATTCCTCCCAGCACCACCGTGCCCGCCTCGCTGCGCACTGTCGCCTGCACGCTCGGGCCCGCGCCAGCGATGCGTCGAGCGGAGCGAGTCTCCCGGGTGATGTCGAAGTCGTTCCGGGAGCCGGGCCAGGCGAGGTCGTAGGAGCGCAGCAGCGTCCTGCTGTGGATGCCGCTCCGGTCGAAGACGGTCCGCGGCCGCAGGGTCAGGTAGCCCATGAGGAGGCACAGTGTCGCCGCGGCGAGGCAGGCGAGCATCCCCCGCAACTGCCCATAGGTCATGATCGCCAGCCCGGTGGCCAGCCCCAGCAGGCCGACGGCGATGAGTCCCCAGGCGATGACCCGCTCCTGCGGGCTCGATCTGCGGATGATCGGCTCGAACCGAGCGGCGTGGCCGCCGCCCTCGGCCCCGGACTGTGTCACGGTCATGTCACGACTCTTGCACACCCGGCCGCGGCCGTCCTGGTTTTGGAGGTCGCGGCGGCAGTGGTCCGGGCCCGACGACGCGACCTCATGCCCCGCCGCGGGTCGGGCGGGGCGGGGGACTCACCTTCCTTCGGCCTGGGGGCGCAGCTGCACCATGAGGGCCTCGACGGCCAGCAGGGGGGCTGCGTTGGAGCGCAGGCGACTGCGGCACTCCTCGATGGCGGCGATGCGGGCCAGGGACTGCTCGGGGCTCGTCGTGCGGGCGGCCTGGTCGACGGCCTCGGACAGGTCGAGGTTGACGCGCTCGACGTCGCTGCCCATCTGGGTGGTCAGGACGTCACGGTAGAAGGACAGCAGGTCGATCATGGCCCGGTCCAGCACGTCGGTGCGGGCGCGCTTGGCGCGGCGCTTCTGGTCCTCCTCGAGCTGGCGGATCTGGGCGCGCAGGGCCGCTGGGATCTTCCCGTCGCTCTCCAGGCCGAGGGCGCGGGTGAGCTCGGCCTTCTCGCGGGCGTCGCGCTCGGCGGTGGCCTCCTTGGCCTCGGACTCGGCGGCCTCCACCAGGGAGGCGGCGGCCAGGACGGCGTCGCCGACGCTGCGCAGGGAGACCGGGGCGAGCAGGAGGCGGCGGCGCCGGTCCCAGGCGCCGGCGTCGGTGGCCAGGTGGCGGGCGAGCCCGATATGCGACTGGCTGGCGCGGGCGGCTCGGGCGGCCAGCTCGGGGTCGGCGCCGTCGCGGCGCACGAGGAGCTCGGCGACGGCGTCGGCCGGCGGGATCCGCAGCGTCACCAGGCGGCAGCGGGAGCGGATGGTGGGCAGGACGTCGTCGGCACTGGGGGTGCACAGCAGCCAGACGGTCTGGGGCGGGGGCTCCTCGATGGACTTGAGCAGGACGTTGGTGGTGCGCTCGGCCATGCGGTCGGCGTCCTCGACGAGGATGACGCGCCAGCGCCCGGTCCAGGGGCGGCGTTGGGCCTCACCGATGAGGGTCTTGACCTCCTCCATGGTGATGATGAGCTTCTCGGTGGCCAGGCGCACGACGTCGGGGTGGGAGCCGGCCATGACGTCGCGGCAGGGCTTGCACTGCCCGCAGCCGGGCACGGGGCCGGTGCACTGCAGGGCGGCGGCGAAGGCGCGGGCGGCGTTCGAGCGGCCCGATCCGGGCGGGCCGGTCACGAGCCAGGCGTGGGTCATGGCGAGCCCGGCCGACGCCGCTGTTGAGCCGGCTCCTCCGTCTCGTGCCGCCTCGGGGGCCAGACCGGCGGCGGTCTGCGCCTCCCGCTGCTGGGCGGCCTGGCGGGCGGCCCTGGCTGCGGCGGTAAAGGCGGCCACGGCGCTCTCCTGGCCGACGACGTCCTCCCACACGCTCATGAGCCCGCCTCCTCGCCCGATCCTGCGGCGCGGCGGCGGGCGGCGGCCTCCACGAAGGCCTCCAGGCCCAGGAGCACGCCCTGGTGGGCCCCGCCGTGGGCGAGGTGCGCGCCACGGCGGCGTACGGCGACGACAGCGGCCTCGATGACGTCGTCGGCCACCTGGTCGACGGACCGGTCGGCGTCGACGACGACGAAGCGCTCCGGCTCGGCCCGGGCCAGGGCGAGGAACTGCTGGCGCAGGGCGGCGCGGAAGGCGTCCCCCTCCTGCTCGAGGCGGTCCTTGGCGCCGCGGCCGGTGGTGCGCCGCTCGGCCAGGCCGGGGTCGCCGTCGAGCAGGATGGTCAGGTCCGGCAGGAGCCCCTCGGTGGCCCACAGGGACAGGTCGCGGACCTCCTGGGGGCCGAGCGAGCGGGCCGCGCCCTGGTAGGCGACGGAGGAGTCGAGGTAGCGGTCGGTCAGGACGACGGCGCCGCGCTCGAGGGCGGGCCGCACGCGGGTGGCGATGTGGTGGGCGCGGTCGGCGGCGTACAGGAGGGCCTCGGCGCGCGGGGCGACGTGCCCGCCGTGCAGGAGGAGGCGACGAATCTCGACGCCGAGCTCCGTGCCGCCCGGTTCGCGGGTGAGGATGTGGTCCACGTCCGCTGCGGTCAGCAGGTCGGCGAGGATGCGGATCTGCGTCGTCTTGCCGACGCCGTCTCCTCCTTCGAAGGAGATGAACAGACCGGGGCCGGGCGTGGGCGGGACGGGGGCGCCGGGAGCAGCGGGCGGGGCAGCGGTGGTCACAGGCCCAGGGTAACGGCCCGCGGGGAAGACCCCGGGAGTCCCTGCCATTCACCACCGGGGCGCACTGGGTGAGGCGACGTCCTGATCCGTGGAACGGCGTCGTTGCTGGCCACCACCACTGACGCTCTCGGGCGATCCTCTCAGTGGTCCTGGCGCCCATACCAGTGAACGGCTACCGCCAGGGAGGCACCCAGGAGGACAGGGCAGGCCAGGGCAGCCAGGACCGCGGGTACCGGCTCGCGCAGTACCTCGGCCACGGGCCCTGCCAGCAGCGGGGTGCCGCCATAGAGGGCGCCGGCTCCCGCTCCCAGGCACAGCCCCCACACCCGCAGGGCCCTCTCCGGAGCCAGGCACAGGAACAGGGGCAGTCCGAGGGCCACGGACAGGCAGATGACGACTATGCCGGCCATGAGTCCGCCCCAGTCACCGGTGAGAGCGGCCACCGGCACGTAGACCAGACAGGACAGGAGCGCCAGGGCGAGCACCTCGACCCAGCGGGCACCGACCAGCTCGCTGCGCCGCAGCGGCAGCGCCCCGTGGAGGCGCACCATGCGGTGAGCGGCCTCGACAGCACCCTGGGAGTACTGGGCGCACAGTCCCAGGGCGACCGTCATCATCACCGTCGCCTGTAGACGGCCGACCAGGACGTCCATAGTGATGAACAGCGCCAGTGGCAGCAACAGGAGCAGCAACAGGAGCAGCAGCAGACGACGACGCAAAACGATGAGGTCGAGTCGCAGCACCGCCTCCACCCTGGCGAGCGTCATCCCACCGCCACCCTCGGGGCCGGACTGCCCAGCCGGCGTGGCCCCTGCAATGCCCCACCTACTATTCGGCGCCGCCCCCGTCGTCGTCCCCGTCATCGTGGCGCTCACTGGTCCTGCTTGAGGTAGAGGCGGTGGCTCAGCACCCACAGGCCGATGAGGGCGCCGGCCCCCAGGGCCAGGAGCAGGCTGCGTCCCGTCATCGTCCCCAGTACAAGGTCTCGGACCGGCCCGAAGCTGAGCACCAGCACACCCAACGCCCCCAGGACCACGATCGCAATCACCCAGATGAACAGGCCACGCACCTGCCCGAAGTGCAGCAACACAGGAATTCCCAGGGCCTGGCCCGTGATGAGGACGAGGGGGAGGATGAGCAGCTGACCTGGGTGCACGCCCATAGGGAGACCCATGACGGCGTAGAGGGCCGAGGCGGCCAGGAGGGATAGCACAGCGACTGCCCAGTAGGAGTTGACGACGTCGGCCCGGGAGACGGGCAGGGAAGCCAACAGACGGTTGATGCCGGAGCGCTCGACCATCACTCCCGATAGGCC
This sequence comes from Actinomyces sp. HMSC075C01, assembly GCF_001812965.1. Lineage (NCBI taxonomy): Bacteria > Bacillati > Actinomycetota > Actinomycetes > Actinomycetales > Actinomycetaceae > Actinomyces > Actinomyces sp. HMSC075C01. The sequence goes on along the minus strand of NZ_KV810984.1, from coordinate 65,951 downwards.
CCCAACCAGGGCAGCCCCCGCGAGGAATCCGCTGACCAGGGCGATGTTTCCGGAGACGATGCTGACGGCGCCGACGATGAGGAGAAGGCCGAGGAGGGTGGGCAGGGGAGCCCGCAGGCTCAGGAGGTGCAACCGCACCAGGGAGAGCACCCGACCGACTCGCCCGGGCCCGCCCGCGGCGCCTCTCATCGTCGCACCGTCCGGCGCCTCGGCGGCTGCGGCTGCCTCGGCGGGGTACTCACGTCGATTCGTGGTCATGAGGTCATTCACGGCCCGCCTCCTTGGCGATGTGCACGGCGAGGTCCTCGATGGTGGGGGCCTCGACGACGATGTGCTCGGCCAGTGCCTCGGCGGCGTCGGCCGGCATCATGGCCTCCCATCCCAGCGACGTGCTGCGCAGCCCGAGGCCGGCCTGGCGCACGGCGTCAGTCAGGTGCTCGGGGGTACCGCGCACGAGTCGGAAGGAGTCGAGGATCTCCTCAGCCGTGCCATTGGCCACGACCCTGCCTCGGCTGAGGATGACCAGGTAGTCGGCCAACCGATCGAGGTCGGAGGTGATGTGGGTGGAGAACAGGATGGTGCGACCCTCCTCCACCATGAACTGGGCGAGCATGTCCACCATCTCGGTGCGGGCCAGAGGATCCAGCCCGCCGGTGGGCTCATCGAGGATGAGCAGCTCGGGATCGTGGGCCAGGGCCACCGCCATCTGCAGGCGCATGCCCATGCCTCGGCTGAGTTCCTTGACCTTCTTGGTGGGGGCCAGTCCCGCAGCCTGGAGCTCGGCGTCGTAGCGTTCCTGGGACCAGGTGGGGAAGAAGCGCCCGATGCCACGGCCCAGGTCCTTCAGGCGCCATTCGGGATGGTAAGGCGGGGCGTCGAAGACGACGCCGATGCGCTCATGGCCCACAGTGGTGGCCGAGCCGGAATCGGGGTGGATCATGCCCAGGGCGGCTTTGATGGTGGTGGTCTTCCCCGAGCCGTTGGCCCCGACGAAGCCCGTCACGTATCCGGCGGGGACGGAGAAGGTGACGTCGATGAGGCTGAAGTCCGGGTAGTGCTTGGTCAGGTGGGAGATCTCGACGGGGTTCACTGCTTGTCCTTAGAGGTGGCGATGATGGTCTGCAGCATGGTGTGGAGCTCCTCGTCGCTGAGCTGGGCCAGGCGCGCGCGCTCCACGGCGCGGTCGAGGTGCTCCTCGACCTCCCGCAGCACCTGTTCGCGCACCAGCTCGGAGTCCCGGGGCAGGACGAAGTAGCCCTTGCCGGGAACGTTGGCCAGGAAGCCTTCGGCGACGAGGTCGGAGTAGGCGCGGGTGGTGGTGATGACGCTGACGCGCAGGTCCCGGGCCAGAGCCCGGATTGAGGGCAGCATCTCGTCAGCCTCCACCTGGCCTGTCAGGATCGCGTCCCTGACCTGCTGAGCGATCTGCTCGTAGATGGGAACTCCTGCCGTGTTGGACAGGACGACCGAGAGCGACACAGCAACTCCTTCTGTACATGCACACTATAGACAGTATGTGCACGGGGGAGTCAAGTGCCTCTCCACCTGCAGCTGTGCCAGCCCCCTGGCCGAATGGCTCAGAAGGCTGGGACGAAGACCTCGACGCGGCGGTTGAGGCGGCGGCCGCCGGGGTTGTCGGAGCCGTCGGGGTTCTCGTTGGGGGCCACCGGCTTGGTCTCGCCGTAGCCGACGGACTCCAGGTCAGCGGCCACGCCGTCGGCCTTCAGGGCGCTTGAGACGGCCTGCGCCCGCTGCTCGGAGAGCTTCTGGTTGAAGACGTCGTCGGAGACGGAGTCGGTGTGGCCCTGGACCTGAACCTTGGGGGCCTTGGAGTCCTTGAGGACGGTAGCCAGGTTGGTCAGAGTGGTCGAGGCCTCGCCGCGCAGGTCGGATGAGCCGAAGTCGAACAGGACACTGTCCTCCAGGGTGATGACGGTGCCGCAGGACCGCACGGGCTTGGCGGCGTCGATGGAGGGGAAGGTGCCGACCTTGCCGGCCTTGGGGACGGGTTTGGCCGAGATCGTGGAGCCGTTGACGACGGCGGTGCCGTCACCGTTGTTGGTGATGGAGAGCTTGCCGTCGGAGTAGGTGCCCGAGCCGTCGCCGTTGACGGTGATGGAGACCTTGCCGTCGGAGTAGGTGCCTGAGCCGTCCCCGTTGTTGGTGATGGAGACCTTGCCGTCGTTGAACGTCCCCGAGCCGTCACCGTTGTTGGTGACCGAGGTGGCTCCTGAGCTCGCGGTCATGGAGCCGTCGCCGCCAAGGACCGTGGAGCCGGAGACGAGCGAGCCACTCGCGTCGCAGCGGGCGGGCCTGACGGTGATGCCGGGCTGGGAGGTGATGGAGCGTGTCAGGTCCGGGGTGAAGGCGCCGGTGGACTGGGTGAGCAGGCTGAGGTCGGGCAGGGAGATCATGGGGATCGGGGGGATCTGTCCGGGCTCGTAGCCGGCGACGGCCTGCCCAGTGGAGCCGGAGGTTCCCGTCGCCGGGGAGGAGGCAGGGGCCTGGGCGCTTCCCGCGGAGCCGGCGGAGTCCGAGGCGGCCTGACTGGCCTGGGTCTGCTGACCCTGAGCCTGCGAGGACGAGCCGCCTCCGATGGACAGGGAGCAGCCGCTCAGTGCGAGGGCGGCGATGAGGGAGAGGGAGGGCAGGGAGATGAGTGCTTTCGTCATGCCCGGAACGTTACTGGGCCGTTGTCGCCGCCCGGTTCCCGCCCTGTCGCAGGACTGCGACAGGGACCTGACGGGTTGATGGTGGGCTCGTCGGACTCAGCCGCCGGCGCACCATGCGGTCACGGCGTATCCGCTGGGCCCGCGACGGGCAGGCTCAGCCAGACCCGGGTTCCCACGCCCTCACGGGAGGCCATGCGCACGCTGCCGCCGTGGCGGCGCACGATCGTGGACACCAGTGCCAGACCCAGCCCCGAGCCCGGCAGGCCCCGGGCGTTGCCGGCCCGGGCCAGCTCACTCCACACGGCCGGCAGGTCCGCCTGCGGCACCCCGATCCCGGTGTCGGCCACCTCGATGGTGACGGTTCCGGACTCCTCCCGACCGCGCACCTCCACGGTCCCGCCAGGCGAGGTGTACTTCGAGGCGTTGGAGATGACGTTGTAGACGGCCGAGTACAGCAGGTCGCCGTCGCCGCGCACATGCGACAGCGGCCACGGCACCTGCGGCAGATCCAGGCGGATCTTGGGCCCGCCGCCACGAGCCGTCCCCTCCTCGCCGACCGCCTGGGCGGCGTCGTGGACGGTCTCGGCGATATCGACGTCCTCCAGTGAGAGGGTGGCCGTCTCCAGGTCGGCCAGCTTGCGCAGGTCCGTCACCAAGCGCCCCATGCGGCGGGCCTGGGCGTCGACGACGTCGACCCGGGCCTGCAGCTCGTGGAGCGGGGCCTGCGGCAGGTCGGCGACGGCGGCCCGCACCGCCGTGAGCGGGTTCTTCAGCTCGTGGTCCAGCCGGCGCAAGAACTGCTGGTGACGGGACCACGCCTCCTCCTGGGCCTGACGTCGGCCCCGCTGCTCGGCCAGGCGCAGCCTGCGGCGGATCACCGTCGCGGCCAGGGCGAGCAGCAGCACAGCAATCCCGAACTCCGCCACCACCAGCGGCACCGCCGTCGAGATGACCACCGGGGCCAGTCCGAAGGCCGCGTAGGAGACCGCCGCCGCGACGGCCACGACCGCCACCGCCAGCACCCATCCGATCCAGGTGGCCCGCCGGGGCTTCTGCGTCGCGGGTTCCAGATGTGTCGGGGCGGCTTCGGCAGCGGCCCCGGCCGAGGGATCGACCGGCCGGGGCTCGGCCACCGGCTGCTGCCGGCCCGCCGGGTCGCCCGCCATCGGGTAGACGGCCGGCTGCGCAGCCGGCGCCCCGGGCCGGGTGACCGGCATGGTGCGCGGACCACCCGTGTCCACCGCCGGCCCCAGGAAGCTGGTGCGGCCGTCCTGTGCGGGCGCCGCGCGCGGCGGAACCGAGGGCGGCAGCTGCGGCGGCGTCGGCGGCCGGCTCATGCCCGGACCTCGGCCCGGAAGCGGTAGCCGACGGAGGGGACCGTCTCGATGTAGGTGGGGTGGGCGGCGTCGTCCCCCAGGGCCTGGCGGATTTCGCGGACACGGTGATCGACGGCGCGCGTGGAGGTGGCGAAGTCGATGCCCCACAGGGAGGCCAGCAGGGCGTCACGGGTGTGGAGCTCACCGGGATGGCTCATGAGGTAGTCCAGAAGCATCGTGGCCTTCGGGGTGAGCGTCACCTCGCGCCCCGACAGGGTCACCCGACGCGAGGTCCGCTCCAGGACGAGCTCCCCGGACATGAGCCGGGAGGCGGAGGTCAGCGGCTGGGCCACGCCGCGGGTGCGGCGCAGCACCGCGCGGATCCGGGAGGCGAGCTCGGCGGGGTCGAAGGGCTTGGACAGGTAGTCATCGGCGCCGTCATCGAGGGCCGAGACCCGCTCGTAGGAGGCGTCCACCTGGGTGAGCAGGATGATGGGGGTCCAGGCCCCACCGGCCCTGACCCGCCGCACCAGCTCGCGCCCGTCCATCCTGGGCATGAGGACGTCGGAGACAATGATGTCCACCTGGTAGGAGGCCAGGATGTCCAGGGCCTCCAACCCGTCCGAGGCGAGCAGGACCCGGTACCCGCCGCGCTCCAGGTAAGGGCCCAGGGAGCGGCGGATGGGGGCCTCGTCGTCGACGAGCAGGACGGTGGCGGACGGAGCCGGTGCGGCGGGCTGGGTCACGGCAGTCTCACTGGGAGAGCTTCCCGGTGGTGTTGTTGGCACCGCCGTCCTGGATCGTCGGGTCATCACCCAGCCAGTGGACGGTGACGTTGGAGCCCTGAATGGTGAGGTGGTCGATGTCGCGGGCGTAGACGGTGACGTTGGAGCCCTGAACGATGAGGTTGTCGACGTCCTCCGCGGCGATCTTGACGTCAGAGCCCTGGACGGTCAGCGTGTCGAGGTCACCGACCAGGTTGAGGGCCGCCCCAGCTCCCTGGACGGTGTACGCACCGGAGACCTCGGTGCGCTGACCCGTGCTCTGGATGTCCTTCCAGGTGGGGTCCGTGATGGGGGCGTCGTCGCCGTCCTTGTCATCGTCGTGATCGCCGTCCTTGCTGCTGGGGGCCGTGGAGGCCTGAGCCGAGCCGCCCGAGGAGGTCTGGGAGTCGGCCGTCGCGGCCCCCTTGGCATCGGCCTTGGACGAGTTCTTGGAGTCGGCGCTCTGCGAGTCCTTCTGCTCAGCCTGGGCGGCCGGCGTGCTGGAGTCCCCGGAGCCGGAGCCGTTGACGGACAAGGAGCAGGCGCCCAGGGTCAGGGACAGGGCCAGGGCGGCGGTACCGGCGAGAACGATCTTGGGCAGACGCATGACGGGTTCCTCTCAGGAATCATGGGGGATGTTGTACACAAGATACAATACCGGCCAGTTGTCCCCTCCTCGTCGCAGTGCTGTCGCAGAGCTGCGACACGGGCCGCGATGATGATCACGAGCACCGGGCTTGCACAGACGGGGGCATTCTGCGCCGTCGGGGACAGGAATCCGATCCCCGGACGCGTGGACTGTCCCCGGCCAAGGCTTGCGACGGCAACCGGCGGCAGTGGCCGGCGACGGCGGCGGTCAGCAACAGCGGCCCGCACCGACGCCGCACGTCCACAGCACCGCCGCGGCCCCTCAGCCCTCCTTCGAGGCGGCCGCCTTGCTCGACGCCGTCTTGGCAGTGGCCTTCTTGGCGGCGGTCTTCTTGGTGGCAGCCTTCTTCGTCGTCGTCTTGGCGGCGGTCTTGCGGGTGGTGCGCTTCTTGGCCGGGCCCTTGGCGCGCTTGTCCGCCAGCAGCTCGAAGGCCCGCTCAGCGCTGATAGTGGCCGGGTCCTCGCTGCGGGGCACGGTGACGTTGGTCTGCCCGTCAGTGATGTAGGGACCGAAGCGGCCGTCCTTGATGACCACCGGCTTGTCAGTGGCCGGGTCCTGGCCCAGCTCGCGCAGCGGTCCGCGGGCGGCCGCCTGTCCTCGACGCCGCTTGGGCTGGGCGAAGATCTCCAGGGCCTGCTCCAGGGCGACGGTGAAGATCTGCTCCTCGGTCTCCAGGGAGCGCGAGTCCGTGCCCTTCTTGAGGTAGGGCCCGTAGCGGCCGTTCTGGGCGGTGATGTCCTCCCCCGACTCCGGGTCCTGCCCGACGACGCGCGGCAGGCTCAGCAGGTCCAGGGCCTGCTCCAGGGTCACGGTGGACAGGTCCATGGAGCGCAGGAGGCTGGCGGTACGGGGCTTGGGCTTGGCGGCCTTCGCGGTCTTCTTCGCCTTCGTCGATTTGGCCATCTTCGCAGTCGTTGCTGCCTTCGCCGTCTCCGCCCCGGCCGTCTCCTCCGGCTCGGGCAGGACCTCGGTGACATAGGGGCCGTAGCGGCCGTCCTTGGCGATGATGACGTGCCCGCTGACCGGGTCGACGCCGAGCTCGCGGCCGTCGTCAGCGGCGCGGGTGAAGAGCTCTCGGGCCTTGTCAACGCTCAGCTCGTCGGGGGCGAGGTCGGCCGGCACGTTGGCGCGCTTGCCCTCGGCGTCCTCCAGGTAGGGGCCGTAGCGCCCCACGCGCAGGGTGATGCCCTCGCCGATGTCGATGGAGTTGACGGCGCGGGCGTCGATCTCACCGAGATTGTCCACCAGGCCCTTGAGCCCCTGGGCGCGCAGCGCGGCGGCCGCGGCGTCGAGCTCACCCGAGGCGGCCTGGGCGGCCTCCGGGGCGCCGGCACCCCCCTGACCGTTGTAGAAGCGCCGCAGCCAGGCGACCCGGTCCTCCTCGCCGGCGGCGATCCGGTCCAGGTCGCGCTCCATGGAGGCGGTGAAGTCGTAGTCGACGAGCTCGGTGAAGTTCTCCTCCAGCAGCCGCGTGACGGCGAAGGCGAGCCAGGTCGGCACCAGGGCCTGGCCGCGGTGGTCGACGTAGCCGCGGTCGGAGATGGTGGACATGGTGGCCGCGTACGTCGAGGGACGGCCGATCTCCCGCTCCTCAAGGGCCTTGACCAGGGAGGCCTCGGTGTAGCGCGGCGGCGGCGTGGTCTCGTGGCCGGAGGCCTCGGCGCCCAGGGCGGCCAGCTCCTGGCCGGCGATCATCGCGGGCAGGCGCACGTCCTTGGAGTCCTTGGCGGCGGCGCCGGCGTCGTCCTGGTAGCGCTCGGCGTCGCGCCCCTCCTCATAGGCGGCCAGGAAGCCGCGGAAGGTGATGACGGTGCCCGACGCCGTCAGACCGGCCGTGGAGAAGGTGGGGCCGGAGTCGCGCGACTCGCCGGTCGCGGGCGTCAGCGGCACCTCGACGGTCACCGTGGCGGTCGAGCCGACGGCGTCGGCCATCTGGGAGGCCACGGTCCGCTTCCAGATGAGCTCGTAGAGGCGGAACTGGGCGCCGGTGAGCTCGCCGGAGACCTGCGCGGGGGTGCGGAAGTGGTCGCCGGCGGGTCGGATCGCCTCGTGGGCCTCCTGGGCGCCCTTGGACTTGGAGGCGTAGACGCGGGGGCGCTCGGGGACGTACTCGGCCCCGTAGAGCTCGGCCACCTGCGAGCGGGCCGCGGCCACGGCCTGGCCGGACAGGACCGTGGAGTCGGTGCGCATGTAGGTGATGAAGCCGTTCTCGTAGAGGCCCTGCGCCACACGCATGGTCTCGCGCGGGTTCATGCGCAGCTTGCGGGAGGCCTCCTGCTGGAGGGTGGAGGTGGTGAAGGGGGCGGCCGGGCGGCGCTTGTAGGGCTTGTCCTCCACGCCGACCACGCGGGGCTCGCCCCGGCCGATGGCCTCGGCCACGGCGGTGGCCCCCACCTGGTGGAGGTGGACGGTGGAGGCCTTGAGCGCGGCGGGGCGCAGCTGGCCGTCGTCGTTGAAGTCGCGGCCGGTGGCCACGCGCCGCCCGTCGAGGGTGACGAGCCGGGCGGTGAAGGAGGCCTCCTGGCGGGCAGTGACGTCCACGGCGGACAGGACGGTGGAGAAGGTGGCCTCCACCCCCCAGTAGGAGGCGGAGCGGAAGGCCATGCGCTCGCGCTCGCGCTCGACGACGAGGCGGGTGGCCACTGACTGGACTCTCCCGGCGGACAGGCCGGCGCGGACCTTGCGCCACAGGACCGGGCTGACCTCGTAGCCCACGAGACGGTCCAGGATGCGGCGGGTCTCCTGGGCGTCAACGAGGTGGATGTCCAGCTCGCGGGTGTTGTCCAGGGCGCGGGTGACGGCCTCGCGGGTGATCTCGGTGAAGACCATGCGGCGCACCGGCACCTTGGGCTTGAGGACCTGCTGGAGGTGCCAGGCGATGGCCTCGCCCTCGCGGTCGTCGTCGGTGGCCAGGTAGAGCTCGTCGGCCTCCTTGAGGGCCTTCTTGAGCTGGGCGACCGTCTTCTTCTTGTCGGGGTTGACGACGTAGTAGGGGGTGAAGTCGTCCTCGACGTCGACCGCGAACTTCCCGTAGGGCCCCTTCTTCATGGTGGCGGGCAGCTCGGAGGGCTGCGGCAGGTCGCGGATGTGCCCCACGGAGGCCTCGACGTCGAACTCCGGACCCAGGTAGCCGGCAATGGAGCGCACCTTGTTGGGGGACTCCACGATGACGAGCTTGGTGGACACGTAAAGCCTTCCTCACGGGTGGTGCGCGGCTGGCCGCGGCTGGCGGGTCTGCGGGTGGTTGTCGGCAGGTCCCGGCGGTCTCCCCGTGATCGTGACGATCCGGGCGATCCGGGGCCCTGACGAGGGGGACGGAGGGAGACGGCTCGCACCGGCTCCCAGCCGACTGTAACGCACCACCCACCTTTTCCAACCAGGCAGTGTCCGGAAGAACGACTTTCGTCTCAGATGGGCTCGGCCAGGGCGCCGCGCACGGCCGCCAGGCGCTGAGCGGCGACGTTCTCGTCGTAGGGCAGGTGCAGCCCGCGGCACTCGGCGGCCAGCTCGGCCAAGGAGCGGACCTCGGGGAATCCGCGGGAGGTGAGCTGGGCGACCTCGTCGATGATCGGCGAGCCCGAGGAGCCGGCCCCGCCGCCGCGCAGATCCACCCACTGCCCCAGGCGCCGGGCCGCCCGGTCCAGGCTGGAGGTCACGGTGCGCAGGGCGTCATTGAGCTGGGCGACCTGGCCGCTGACGGTCTGCAGCACGGGGCCCAGGCCGCGGAAGCCGGACTCCAGCGCCTCACACAGGTCCGTCAGGGAGTGCACGGCGTCCACCTCGGTGCCATCGAGGATGGACTGCGCGAAGCACCCCACCATGAGGGTGAGCAGGCGCATGAGGGCCACCGAGAAGCGCAGCTCGGTGACCGACTGGTGCAGGACCTTGAGCCGCGAGGGCAGTGCGCTGAGCTCCGCGCCCGCGACGCCGGTGAGCTCGGTGATGCGCTCGCTGAGCATGAGCACCTTGGTCTGGGCGCTGTCGCCGACGTCGTGGGAGACCAGCTGGCCGATGCGCCCCACCCGCGCCTCCACCGCCCGGGCCGAGTCGTGGGTGGCCTCCATGGTGGTGATGAGGCGCAGGTACTCGTCGAGCTCGAAGACCAGGGCATCGGTGTCCTTCTCCATGGCGGCCGTCGCGTTGAGGATCCGGGCCACGGCGCCCAGCCCCTCGGGGGCGGCCGCAGGGACACGCACCCCGGCGGCCACCAGGGCGGCCACCTCGCGCGGCAGGGTCACCAGCGTCATGTCGTGCAGGGAGGGGAAGCCCAGGGCCGCCAGCTCCGCGGCCAGCTCGCGACCACCGAACTCGCCGAGCTGGTGGCGCGAGGCGCCCCGGGCCTGAAGGTCGCGCTCCTTGGCGCGCACCCGGCGGTAGACCTCCTCGACCCGCTCCCTGGTCGCAGTGTCCATCGGCTTGATCCGCACCGACAGGTACCCCTGGCGCAGCGGCACGATGGTGGCAAAGACCCGGTAGTCCAGGCCGTCCACGGCACGGTTGGTGATGTACCCGCAGGCTGGGCGCCGAGTCTGCAGATCGTCCCAGATGAGACGGAACAGACCCGCCGGCATGTCCAGGTGACGAATGATGTTGTGCGGAGCCCCGATGAGACGCTCGCGCGAGTAACGCGACAGCGTATCGAACGTCCGGTTTGTGTTCTGAATGACGCCTTTGAGATCCGTGGTGGAAAAGAAGATGTCCTGCGGATCGAACAAACGCTCGTAACCGACCTGCGACTCCATGGTGCTTTCCTTCAAAGTGAATAATTCGCGGGAGCACCTCGCCGAGGACTCTTTCCTTAGCTCCTCACACAGTGCCGAGAAGAACCTAGTGACACGCGCGGACCCGCGGAAGACAATTTATGACATTGTCACCAATAAGGTGGGACCTATCTTGTGGATTATCGCCAACTACTCCCCAGGTGACTCAGGGTCTCGCGGACCGTCGCCACCCGCTGACGGATGACGGGTTCGTCCAAGGTCACAACGACGCCGCGGACCTTGGCGGCCAGCTCGGCCAGTGAGGCCGTCTCCGGGAAGCCCTGTTCACCCACGGCGACGGCCTCACTCAGGGCGGCCTCGGCGTCGACGCCCTCGACGAGCGCCTGAGCCCCCTCGTCCTGAAGAGCGCGGATCCAGCGCTGGAAGGGCCGCTTGACGCGGTCGAGGTTGCTGACCACGGAGCGAAGGTCACCCTCCAGGCGCTCAGCCAGGTTCGCCGCCTCCTGGCAGGAGGGCACGAGCTCTTCCAGGTCGGAGAGCATCGCCTCGGCGAGGTCGCCGATGGCGTCGGCGGACTCCCCCTCCTGGCCGTCCAGGACGGCGGCGGCGAAGATGCCGGCCATGAGGGTGTGCAGACGCATCATCGAGCTGCGGAAGCGCACCTCGGAGGCCGCCTCGTAGAGCGCCACGAGGGAGGAGTTGAGCTGGCGCAGCACCTCGACGGCCTGAGCCCCGCGCTCCTTGACACGCTCGGAGACGGTGGGCACGGAGGACTCGGCGTCGAGGCTGGTCACCTCCCCCATAAGGGAGCCCACGCGGTCGGCCCGGTCAATGACCGAGCGCACCCCTCCGGCCCAGGAGCCCAGGCCGTTGATGAGCTCCTGGTACTCGCCGAGCTGGAAGATGAGCTTGTCGGTGTCCCGCTCGATGGCGGCGACGGCCTGCAGGACGGCGGACATGGGATCGTCCGACTCGGCGCGCGGCGGCACCCGCACGCCCTCGACGACCAGCAGGGCCAGCTCGCGCGGCAGGGCGGCCCGGGCGAAGTTGTGCAGGTCGTGGTACTGAAGCTTCGCGAGCTCCTCGGTCAGCAGCGCGGCCCCGTGCTCGGCGACCTCCCGGCGCCCGTGCCCCTCCTCGGCGTAGGCGCGCTCGGCGGCGCGCACGCGGGCGTAGATCTCCTTGACGGGCGTGAACATGGCGTGGTTGGTCGGGCGCACGCGCACAGACAGGTAGCCGTCGGCCAGCGGGGCGATCGTGGCGAAGACCCAGTAGTCCCGCCCGTCCTTGGCCCGGTTGAGCACGTAGACGCAGGAGGAGCGTCCCTGCTCGAGCTCATCCCACATGAGCTTGAAGGCACCGGCGGGCATGTCATCGTGCCGGATGATGTTGTGCGGAGAGCCGACGAGCTCCTCGGAGCTGTAACGGGACAGCGAGTTGAAGACCCGGTTGGTCCTGCGAATGACACCCTTGGTATCCGTCGTCGAGAAGAACAGGTCCTCGGCACCGAAGCGGCGCTCGTTGCCATCGACGTATTCCATGACTCTCCTGCTGTTGCTGTATGAGGGAAATGATGTCGACGCCGGCTCACCGACGGCGACACACCGGATGAGGGACGGCGGAGATACCACTTGGCCGCCCTCCGGGAGGCTACGCTACGTAGTAACGTTCTGGTGCACGCGAATGTGGAGATCAACAACCAAGACGCATGACCGCTTAAGCATGTCACAGCACTCGCGTCGCCATGTCTCCGTTCGGTCTCAGATCGGTAACACAGTCGAGACACAGGTCGTCCTGTGGTCGAGCACAGCACCTTCCTGTTGAATAGACGACGTGACTAACGCCCCCACCGAGAACCTCACCCGCGCCGACGGCACCCCCCTACGCGTCCTGGTCGTCGACGACGAGCAGATGCTCGCCGACCTGCTCGCCTCCGCCCTGCGTTACGAGGGCTGGGAGGTCACCACCGCCGGGACCGGGATCGCAGCCGTCCGGTCCGCCCAGGAGATCGACCCCGACGTCATCGTCCTGGACATCATGCTGCCCGACTTCGACGGCCTGGAGGTGATGCGCCGGGTGCGCGGCCACCGCCCGAACGTGCCGGTCCTGTTCCTGACGGCCAAGGACGCCGTCGAGGACCGGGTGGCCGGACTGACCGCCGGAGGCGACGACTACGTCACCAAGCCCTTCTCCCTGGAGGAGGTCGTGGCCCGGCTGCGCGCCCTGCTACGCCGCTCCGGGGCCAGTGAGGAGAAGCAGGCCTCCCTGCTGGAGGTCGGGGACCTGCGCATGGACGAGGACTCCCACGAGGTCTGGCGCGGCGAGGACGAGATCCAGCTGACCGCCACCGAGTTCGAGCTGCTGCGCTACCTCATGCGCAACCCCCGCCGGGTCCTGTCTAAGCCGCAGATCCTGGACCGGGTGTGGAACTACGACTTCGGCGGGCAGGCCAATATCGTCGAGCTCTACATCTCCTACCTGCGCCGCAAGATCGACAAGGGCCGCGAGCCCATGATCCACACGATGCGCGGCGTCGGGTACGTCCTCAAGCCGGCCGCCGGCACGGATGAGCGCAGCTGAGCACCCGCAGATGTCCCAGCAGCCGGCACCAACCGGGCGGCGGATGAGCCTGCGCTCATGGCGGCCCGGCTCGCTCCTGAGGCCTCCTCGCAGTCTGCGCACCCGGCTGGTGGTCGGGGTGCTCGGGCTGGTGCTAGTCATGGCGGCGGTCATGAGCGCCTTCTCCACCGTCAGCCTGCGCCACACGCTCATGGCACGCACGGACAGCCAGCTGATGGCGGCCGCCCAGCGCGCCGCCGACAAGCGCCACGACCTGACGCAGGAGGCCAGGAAGGCCTCCGAGGAGGCGGCCCAGGAGGGCGCGGACAAACCGGGCGATCAGCCCGACGGGGCCGACGGCGGCCCAGGCAAGGAGGGGGTCCCTCCGGGCCTCGACGCCGCCGGGCAGTCGACCGGGACCCTGACGCTCATTACTCCGCAGGCGTCGTCCTCCGGCGGTGAGGCCAGTGAGGCCGCGGCCTACATCGACAAGAACGGCCACTACGCGGCCATCTCCAAGGAGGACTGCCGGCTGCTGCTGTCCCAGGCCACGGAGGACCACCCAGTTACCGTGCACCTGCACCACCTGGGCAGCTACCGGGTGGTGGCCACCCGTGACGAGACCTCGGGCAGCACGGTCATCACCGGACTCTCCCTGGAGGGGGACAAGGCCCTCATCCGCACCCAGCTGCTCATCGAGCTGGCGGTGGCCCTGGTGGGTGCCCTCGTGGTGGCCCTGGCCGGGCGGACCATGGTGCGCTCCTCCCTGGCGCCCCTGGAGCGGGTGGCCCGCACCGCGCAACGCGTGGCCTCTCAACCGCTGGAGCGCGGCGAGGTGAGCATCGAGGACCGCGTGGAGAAGGCGGACCTGGACTCCTCGGCCGAGGTCGGGCAGGTCGGCGGCGCCCTCAACACGCTGCTGGGGCACGTGGAGTCCGCCCTGGCTGCGCGCCAGCGCTCGGAGACGCAGGTGCGCCAGTTCGTGGCCGACGCCTCCCACGAGCTGCGCACGCCGCTGGCCTCGATCCGTGGCTACACCGAGCTCATCCGCCGCGAGGGGGCCGACGCCGACCTGCCGGAGGAGGCCACCTACGCCCTGGAGCGCGTGCACTCCGAGTCGGTGCGGATGACGGCGCTCGTCGAGGACCTGCTGCTGCTGGCCCGCCTGGACGCCGGGCGCGAGCTGCGCCGTGAGGAGGTGGACCTGGTCGGTCTTCTGGTGGACACGGTGGCCGACGCCCGTGCGGCCGGCCCCGACCATGACTGGCAGCTGGATCTGGCCGTCCTGGAGCCGCCGGCCGACGCCACGCCGGAGGAGGCCGAGGACTTCCTGCCCGAGCCTCCGCTGGTCATCGGTGATGAGGCCCGCCTGCGTCAGGTCGTCGTCAACCTCCTGGCCAACGCCCGGGTCCACACGCCGGCCGGCAGCCATGTGACCACGACGCTGACCCGCGAGGGCGACACGCTCATCGTGCGCATCCACGACGACGGCCCGGGTATCGCTCCCGATGTGCGCGACCGGCTTTTCGAGCGCTTCGCCCGGGGCGACTCCTCGCGCGAGCGGCGCACCGGCTCCACGGGCCTGGGCATGTCGATCGCGCTGGCCATCGTCCAGTCCCACGGCGGGAGCATCGACGTCGACTCCTCCACCGCGTCCGAGGACCACGGGACGACCTTCAGCGTCAGGCTCCCGGCCGCGGCCGTCGAGGAGTAGGACCGGGGCCACGTAGGCCGCCGTCGCGTTCGTACCTTATGCCGCGCGTTCGGGGGTTCAGGGTACGAACGCGAGGGCTACCCTACGAACGCGAGGCGCTCACGTACCCGACGGCGCCGGGTAGGCGTCAGTCGCGGTGGCGGGCCTCGTGCTTGCGGCGGGTGCGGCCCCAGTCGGTCAGCGAGACGAGTGCGGACAGCGCCAGGCAGGTGATACCGACGACGGCCACCGACCCGGTGGCGTAGGCGCCGAAGAGCTGCCAGCGCGTCTCCGGGACGTCCAGGTGCCACCACACCCAGGCGCCCAGGCCGAGCGCCCCCAGGGTGCACACGATGCCGGCAGCGGCCATCAGAATATTGCCGACGAGCTGGTACCACAGGCGCGGCCCGGCGGCCGTCACCGGGATCGTCCCCACGGTGGTCAGTCCGGGCACCTCACCGGAGCCCTCCTCCCCGGTTCCCTCGCGCAGGGACCAGGGGGCGCGCCAGGCCCCGCCGGCCACGGCGAGGGCGCCCCAGGCGACGGGCACGAGGATCCCGGCCAGGACGTCTGAGGGGCGGTGCCACTGGCACACGAGGGTGGAGTAGCCCATGGCGATGGTGAACAGTGCCCCGGCCCAGGCCGACAGCGGCCGCCAGCGCCGCCCGGACAGCAGGATGAGGGCGACCGCGGCGGAGGCCGCCATGGTGGTGTGCCCCGATGGCAGGGTGTTGGCGTTGTCCCAGCGCTCGGTGATGTTGAAGTCGGGTCGCCACAGGATTCGGTACTTGAGGATCTGGGTGGTCAGGTTGGCACCGGCCACGGCGACGACAGCCCACACGGCGCGCCGGTGGCTGCGGCGCAGCAGGCCGATGACGAGGATCGTCACCACCAGGACGACCGCCGCAGGCATGGACACGACCGACAGGAGCCTGCGGGCGTGGGCGCTCACGTAGTGCGCCCCGATCTCCGAGCCCTCCAGGGCCATGGCGTCAAGGACCTGACCGGTGTGGGTGAACACGAACAGTCCCCACAGGCCGAGCGTCGCCGCCAGGCAGGACAGGGCCAGCAGGCCCCCGCGCAGGCGCAGCTGCCCCAGGGAGCGGGAGGACTGCGACTGGTAGGAGGCCACCGGCCGATCGTAGGTTCTTGCACGCACCAACCAACAGGACGTCAGCAGCGATTCCTGTGCGGGACTGCTCACGACTCGCGCGCCTCCAGGTCACTGAACGGGTCCTCCCCCTGGTCGCCCGCGGCCGCGGTGATCGGCCCGTAGGGGGAGGCAGTCCCCGGGTCCGGCTGCTCGGCGGGCGCAGACGCCGGAGCCTGAGAGGCCTCGTTTCCAGCAGTCTCCCCGGCAGCGGCCGATGGGCCAAGGACCTCGAGCTCACTGGTCTGGTCGGTGAACTGCGCATCCGCCCCGGCGGAGCCGACGACGTCCTGCAGGTGGCGTCCGGGCCAGTGCTTCGCCGCACCGACGTCGGCCGCGTCGTCACTGCGGCCATCACCACGGTCATCACTGCTGCTGCCCTCACGGGCGGCTGAGTCCTTGACGGCCCGCCCGTTGGCGCCCCGGGCGCGCCGACGACGCATCCACCACAGACGCACGAGGATTCCGACGACGACCGCCAGGATGACGGCGACGGCCACGATGATGGCCTTCATCCAGGTCTGCATGGGGGCGGGCAGGGCCTTGGCCTCCTCGGCCGCAGCGGCCGTGGGGTCCATGGGGACACGCTCACCGGTGACCAGGAGGCGGTGGGAGTTGACGCCGTAGGGCGTGCAGGTGATGAGGGTGACCAGGTCGCGCCCGGGGACCTTGCGCAGGGAGTCGGTCTCCTCGGGCTTGACGACGGTGATGTCGTTGACCTCGTACTTGAGGGTCTGGCCCAGGGAGGAGACATAGAAGACGTCGCCCTTCTTGAGCTGGTTGAGGTTGTCGAACATGGTCGCGGTGGACAGCCCGGTGTGGCCGGTGAGGACCGCGTGGGTGGAGGGGCCGCCGATCGGCAGGCTCGTGCCGAACAGGTGCCCGATTCCCTCCGTCAGGGTGCGGCTGTCGGTGCCGTGGTAGACGGGCAGGCTCACGTGGATGGAGGGGATGACGATCCGGGCCATGACCGGGTCGATGTCCATCTCGTGGAGGTAGGCCTGGTACTGGGGGGTGTCGGGGCGCTGCGACTCGAGCCAGGGGTCGAGGATCGGCGCGCTCTCCAGGTTGTTGTTGTAGGTCTCGGCGGAGGCGCGCTCCTTGGCGACGGTGTCCGGGCCGGCCGCCTCGACGGAGGCGGTGTACATCTTGGCCAGGCGCTGCTGCTCGTCGTTGTTGTGCTGGGTCGCCATGACCGGGTAGAGGAGGACGGCGACGCCGACCAGCACCAGGACCAGCGGGAGCCAGGTCAGGAGGCGCTCACGCAGGACCTTGCGGCGGGCCGCCTTCTTCGGGTCGATGTCCGCAGAGTCCGGGCCGTCCGGGCCGTCCGGGCCGGGCTGCGGGGCCGCGGAGTCGGGCTCCCCCTGGGCCTGGTTCATGCGGGACTGGGCGATGCAGTCACGAAGTGAAGGGAGTGGCGCTGTCACGAAGAACCTTGCCTTCCTGCGTCGGGTTGTCTGCGCAGCTCGCTGCGAGAGACGGTTGGGGATCGGTTGTGGCTTTAACGATTGGCAGGGAGGATCCCTGTGACGCCCTTGTGGGGGAGACGGGTTCTCCCGCCTCCCCCACAAGGAAGCAGTCAGCGTGATGACGGCCGGCTGGGGCCGGTCACCTCAGTGGCTGCCAAGGGCTGTCAGTGCTTGGCAGCGTGACGGCGCTTGTTGGCGTAGGCGACCACCGCGCCACCGGCCACCAGCAGGGCACCGGCGACGGTCAGGAAGATGACGCCGTTGGCACCGGTCAGCGGCAGGCGGAAGCCGGCGTTCTTCGGGACGTCGGTGACGGTCACCTCGGTCGGGACCTTCCCCTCGGCGTCATCGGCCAGGACCCGGAAGGGGATCGGGTCGGCCTGGAGGCTGTAGCCCTCAGGAGCCTTGGTCTCAACGAGGCAGTAGTGGTCCTCGTCGGTCAGCTGGTCCTTCTTCACGCCGTCGACGTAGTCATTGGCGCGCAGCGAGTTGATGGTGACCGTTCCCTGGCCGGCGGTGGTGAAGGTCTTCTCCCCACCGATGGTCAGCGGGTCGACGGTCGGGGTGCTGGGGTCGGCGTCGCGCAGCGTGGCACCGCTGGCGGTCTTGGTGCACTCGTAGACCTGGAACTCGGCGCCGTTGTACTTGGTCTTGTCAGCCAGCTTGTCGGTACCGGTTTTGGTGACGTTGACCTTCCCGTACTTGGTGAGCACGGGGGTGGTGGGGATACCGGGGACCTCCGTGGTGGTGCCGGGGTTGTTGGGGTCCCAGGTGAAGTTGGGGCTGTCGTTGGGGATGAGTCCCGCGGTGTTGGACAGCACGCCCTCGAGGTCAACGGACTTGGGGTCGAAGGTGGCGGTGAGGGTCACCTGGAGCTTGGTCTCGCCGTTGCCGTTGTGACGCGCCTCGGCGGCCTTGCGACGTCCCTCCTCGGTGAGCTGGATGGTGGCCCAGTTGTGGTCTTGACCGTCAGCGGTGATGAGGGTGTAGTCGGTGGTGTCCGCCAGGGTCACCTCGTTCTGACCGACGATCTTGACGACCGGGGCGAGGGTGTTCTTGTTGATGCGCTTGTCGAGCCGGTCAACGACCTCGTAGCGCTTGATGCGCGCGCCACCGGGGTAGTCCACCTTCGGGATGGAGGTGGTGATGGTGTAGGTGAGGTCCTGGCCGGAACCGGGGGCCTTCTTGTCCGCCACCTGCTTGTCCACACCGGAGAGGGTGTTCTTGGGGTAGACGTGGACGTTGTAGTTCCACTTGGTGGTGTCCTGCGGGTTGGTCATCGGCAGGGTGACGACGAAGTCCTCGGCCGGGATGACCTTGTCCGGGGTCTTGGTCTCGCTGACGAGGTAGGCGCCGACATCGGTCTGAGCGTCGGTGAAGGAGGCCAGACCGTCAGCACCGGTGGTGATCTTCTGGACGGTGTTGCTCTTGAGGTCACCGGCCTTGGCCACATCGCCCTTGATCTCGGCGAGCTGCTTCCAGCCCTCGGAGGTGGTCAGGTCCACGTTCAGCTTGGTGATGGTGAACTCGACGCCGGAGACGGGCTTGCACTCGGCCTGGGGGTCCTCGTTACCGGTCCCCTCCGTGACGCCGTTGGTGTCGGTCTGCTCGCACTTGTGGACGGTCAGCGTCGTGGCCGCGTCGGGGTCGATGGTGGATCCGTTCGGGTCAGCTGGTGCCGCCACGCCGGTCGGGGCGATGAGCG
Organism: Actinomyces sp. HMSC075C01; assembly: GCF_001812965.1. NCBI lineage: Bacteria > Bacillati > Actinomycetota > Actinomycetes > Actinomycetales > Actinomycetaceae > Actinomyces > Actinomyces sp. HMSC075C01. The sequence continues at coordinate 47,250 of NZ_KV810984.1, read as the reverse complement.
CGCCGACGGCGAGCGTCATCGCAGCGGCGAGGCCAAGGCCCCGGCGCGTGTTGAGGGAGTGCATTTCTGGTCTCTCCTGTGTTGTTGGGATGAATGAGGGATAAATGGGGTGACCCGCGCGCGACGGAGCGGAGTCCTGGGTTCTTCTCGCGATCAGGCCGAGCGCCCGAACGAGGAAGTCTTTCGTTGACGCAGCGCCAGCAGGCCGGCGCCGGCGATGGCCGCGATACCGACGGCGATGTTCATTCCGATGCCGCGTCCGCCGGACAGGGGCAGGGTGCCGACCTGAACGTCTCGGATGGTGATCGTGTCGTCGGACTTGCTGGCCCCGCTGCGCGAGACCGTCAGGGCCGAGCCACCGGGGTCGGGGGTGATGAGCTCGATGCCCGTGTCGGTCACCTTGAAGCGGGCCGGCTTGGCCATGAGCTGGTGCCCGGCGGGAGCCTTGGTCTCCACCAGCCAGTACTCGCGGTTGATGGCCAGTCCTGTGGTGGTGAAGGTTCCGGTTCCCTTGCCGCCGGTGAAGGTCACGCCGTCGGACAGGGGCTTGGCACCCGGAGAGGAGGGGTCCATCGGGTAGATGTCGAAGGCCGCGTCATCCAGGGGGCCCTGGCTGCCGGTCTTGATGATCGACAGGATGCGCTTGCCGGCATTGGGCGAGACATTGGCACAGGCCACGTCGTGGTCGGGCCGGGTGTCGGAGTCCTTGCCCTCCTGAGGAATGACCTTGTTGTACAGGCCGTGGCCGGGGACGAGGCGCTCCTTGTCCGTGGTGCAGGACAGCAGCTCATCGCTGTATCCAGCGGCTGACGGGTCGATCGTCACCGTGAAGGTGATCGTGTAGCGGATCGTCAGGCCCGAGTAGAGCTTCTCATTGTCGGACAGGCGGTAGGAGCCGTCGGGCTGGGCCGCGACCGTCCGGGCCGGTCCCATCTCGCGCTGCACCTTGACCAGGGTCGGGTTGAGCCCGGGGGCGAAGGAGGGCTTGTCGTTGATCGGTCCGGTCGACACGGTCAGCGATCCCTCGTTGACCACGCTCACGGTGTAGACGACGTCGAAGGTCGAGCCGTTGCCCGGCTGGGTGGTGACCTCCTTGGAGAACTTCAGCTTGCCGTCGGTGGACAGGCAGCCGTGGTTGTTCTCCTCGCCGTCGGTGTCCCCCTCCATGGCGATGGTGTTGACCAAGCCGGAGGGCTTGCCGTCGGCGCGCTGGTGGCCGCACTGGAAGTCGGACTCGTTGTAGCCCGGGGTGTTCTCGCGAACGGTAAAGGTCATCTGCATCGTGAAGGTGCGGCTGCCACCATCGGCCCCGGCCCGGGGAGCGGCGGCGAGGGACTCGCCGGTGCCCCCCTTGATGAGGGTGATCGGTCCGTTGAAGGTGCCGGTGGTGTCGTTCCTCCCGGGGAGGGTCACACCCTGGGCGTCCACACCCTTCTCCAGGATCCGCACCTTGTGCAGGTAGGTGCCGGCGGGCATCTGCGGGGTGTCGGTGAGGTCGGCGACCACCGGGCTGGCGACCACGGAGGTGTTGGTGACCGTCACCGTGTAGCTGGAGGTGAAGGTGCCATCGCTGTTGCGGACCACGTCGAGCGGGGTCTTGGAGGCCTTGAACTGGGGGTTGATGGGCAGGGTGCCGCAGGCTGCGGCCTCCTTGGGCTGCCCGTCGCCCTTCGTGGTCACCGAGGCCTTGTTGTAGACGGCCTTGCCCTGACCGACGGCGTCGGGGGTGCAGGTGCCCTGGATGCCGGGCAGTCCGGCGTCGGGTCCGGAGACGTTGAGCACCACCGTGTAGGTGTGCTTCTGGCCCGCGGGCAGGGTGATGCCGGTCTTGGTGTAGGGGACCCCGGCTTGAGGCGTCTCGGTGCCGGCGATGGCGCCACCGGAGATGCTGACCTTGTGGACGGTGACCCCGTTGGGGACCTGCCAGGCGTCATTGAGGTCGTAGGTGAGGCTCGCCTTGGCGGAGGGGTTGGTCACCGTGATCGTGTAGGTCTGGTCGAAGGTGTTCTTGCCGTCGACCTTCTCGGTGCTCTTGGTGACCTTGGCGAAGGTCTTGTCGATACCGGCGTGCGGAACGACGGAGTTGACGACCTTGATCCGCACGGCACCCTGCGTGGAGTCGGGCACGGTGAAGGTGACACCGCCGGCGTTGCCGTTCGCCGGGGCCACGGCGGTGGAGGCGAGCTCCTTCTCCTGGTTGCCGGGGTTGGTGACCACCTTGAAGGCGGCCGGGTCCTTCCAGCTGACGCTTCCGCCGGCGGGGGTTGCCGGCTGCTTGAGTCCCCTGGCGTCACGAGCATCCTCGGTGACGGCGCAGGTGGCGCCCACGTGCTGGGCGGGCAGGTCCGCGACGTTGCCCTTGGCGTCCACCGTGATCTTGCCGGTGGAGGTGCCCTTGCCGTCGGGGCCCGGGGTGCAGGTGTAGCTCAGGGAGTAGGAGCCCGCCGTGGCGGCGTCGGAGGCACCGTCGACGCTCTTGACCGCGCTGACGGGGGTCTGCTGGGGCTTCTGGTGCACGACGCAGGTGACGTTCTTTCCCTCGCCCAGCACGAACTTGTTGTCCGCGCTGACGGGCACGTTGCTGCCGTCGTCGTTGGTGCACACCCAGGGGCCGTTCTGCGAGTAGCCCTCGGGGCCGTTGCTCGTGGACAAACCGTAGGTGCCGCCGGCGGTGTAGACCTTGCTGACGGCGGGCGTGCCGCTGGCACCGGTGATGGTCTTCTGTCCGAAGAGCCCCTCGGTGGCGGGCTTGGCGGTCATGGTCCACTGCTCGGGCCTGGCGCTGCCGCCGTCGACGACGGTCACGAGGGTGACGCGTCCACGGCCGACGACGTACTCGTTGTGCCAGACGCACTTGACTCCGACCTCGTCCTGGTGCTCGGCGAGCTGGGTCTCATCGAGGCGGATCGTGCGTTTGTCGAGGTCCACCGAGTCGGACTCGTCCAGGCGGGTGATTCCGTCACGGCGCAGCAACGGAACGTCGCCACTACCCACCGTGCAGCTGACATTGCGCAGGAACCACCCGGATGTCCAGACCTCACCGGTCTTCCGGTCGACGGAGGCCTGCGGACTGGTGCCCGTCTCCTGCACCGTGGCGGCGTCGTTGGGGGCCAGCAGGGGGTAGGAGGTGGGATCGACGTCCTCAGCGTTCCAGGTGGGGGTCAGGGGACTGGGGGTCCCCCACTTCTGCGCGCCGTAGGTTCCCTCCGGTGAGGCGTTGGCGTACTTGAAGGTGGGGATCGTCAACGATCCTTGAACCGATGAGTCCGCCTTGACGTCCTTGGCGAAGGTGACCGGACGCTCCTGCTCGATGGAGCCGTAGAGGCAGCCGAAGGAGGTGGCGTTCTCGCGGGTGATGAAGCGCTCCTCCAGCTGGGAGGTCTGCGCCTTCTCCAGGTCAGCGAGGCACTGCTGGTCCGATCCGTTGTTGACGAATCCCCACAGCTTGAGCTTGTACTTGATGCCGGTGTTCGGGTCCGTCCAGGCGGTGTCGGAACGGTCGGACTCGATGTCGAGGATGTCGTCGGCGCAGGAACGCCCGTTCTTGTCGGTGAAGGCCTGCGTCATGTAGCCGTTGAACCAGACCAGGGATCCGTTCTGGTACATGTAGGTGTAGGTCCGCCCGTCGTAGCGACCGACTTTCCCGTTGCGGTCATAGGCGTAGGGGGTTGCCACCGTGTCCTGTTCAGTGGCGTAGTCGCCGATGACGAGCTTGCCGTCCGACCCGAGCTTTCCGGTGCACGTATTGATGGTGTCGAACTCCTTCCAGGGAAAGTTCGCCTCGATTGTGCCGGCGGTACGGATGTTGAAGCTGCCGTAGTAGGAGGTGCCGCCCTCGGCGGGGTTCGTGACCCGGCTGCTGTCGGTGTACACCGGGCTGTTGACGTGCCTCATCCGACCGACGAGGAAGACCTGACCAACCTTGACGCTCGTCGTGTCGGAGGGCTGGAAGCCCAGCGAGGTCTGGCTCCGGTCGGCGGCCTCCCCCTTGTAGACGTCGGGGCAGCTGTTCTGTTCCCAGCGGGGGCGCCCGTAACCGACCGCCGCATACTGGCCGCTGCTGCCGCGCACCATGTCAGTCCAGTAGAGGTTGCTTCCCGGCGTGTAGCGGATGCAGGCGCGGGTCCTCCCCCACTCCCACGGGTACGAGGTGTAGGAGCGTCCGTCACTCGCGGTGTCAGTAATACGATCACTACTCTGAATAGTGCGCACATAGCCGATCTGTGCCGAGGTGTCCCCCAGAGGAACATCCAGCTCTCCGGTGGCGGCGTCCGCGGACGGCGCCGTCCACGGGAGCGACACCATGGTCACCAGGACGATGGCAAGAGAACCGACCACCGCAAAGAATCTGCGCAGTAGTCCTTTGCGCCCGCACCGCGAGCGAAGTGATGACTGGGACATGCCGATGGATTCCGATCATGAGGGACGGGTGCACGGGGAGCGCACAAAAATGTGACTGCTAAGGAATGTAGGTCATTCGACCTCTTCCCCAACACCTCAGAAGCGGTTCGCGAGGCAACGATCATGCATCATCGCACGTCACAGACACTTTCCCCTGAAATAGCAGCGGTCAGTCAGAGTTTCATTTCCATATCATTGATGACGAAGACGTCACGGTGATCAAGAAATGACAACGCTGAACCCGCGTATATCTCGAGATGGAATCATATCCACCGGGCGCTCGACACTATCCGCCTCTCCGAGGCCCAGCAGCTCATCGTCACTTTCCCAGGCGCAGGAATCCCGTGGTCAGAAGATGACGGGCCGCCTCAACCATCTCCGCACGCAGCGCGGCAGCATCTGCTGCGTTCAGCTCACTGAGCGCGGCGACCGCGGAGGCGACCTGCCCGACGCTCAGCTCACCGTCGGCCACCCCGGCCAGTGCGGCCACCGCCGTCGAGGCCTGCAGAGCGCGCCCCAGTCCTCCGCCCTGACGCAGCAGGATGACCGCGGGCTCGGCTGCACCCGGGATGAGGTGACGCTCCTCGGTGACGTCGGGGGCCAGGAGCGGGTGCAGGTCGGCGACGGCCTCGTCGTCGAGACCGGCGAGCTGCTCGCGTACCTCCAGCACCTCGGCGACATGGGGCCCTAGGACCCCCTGACCGGAGGTGGTCACCTCCTCCAGGAGGCGCCAGGGCTCACGGTGGCGCCGAGGACGGTGGACGATGAGGTAACCGAAGCCGACACCCCGGACGTCACGAGCCTCGAAGTCGTCGATCCACGCCTCCAGGGCGGCGTCGAAGCCCCCGGCGTCACGCTCGGGGGTCAGGCCGCCGTCGCGCAGCCACATGGTGGCGTACTCCACCGGGTCCTGGAGCTCGCGCTCAATGACCCAGGCATCGAGCTCCTCGGGGACCCAGGCGGCCACGGCGTCGCGCCACGAGCCGGTACCACGGTGCTCCCAGTTGCCGAGCATGACGGCGACCGCGCCGGGCTCGAGGTGCTCGCCGAGACCGGCGACGAGCCCCGGCAGGATGGGGCCGCCGGCGTCGCGGTACTCCATGAGGGGCAGGCCGGCCTCGCGCACCGCCGGTGGGGTGAGGACGAAGGGCGGGTTGGAGGCGATGAGGTCGAAACGACGCCCGACCACCGGCTCCAGGAGGGAACCGCGCAGGAGCTCCAAGCGGCCGGAGCCGAGGACCGGCTCGGAGCCGGCGTCGGGAGCACCGGAAACGTTCACGCCGGCCAGGGCGGCGTTGAAGGCGGTGAAGGCCAGGGCGCGCGCGGAGATGTCGGTGGCCACCACGTGCTCGGCGTGACGCAGCAGGTAGAGGGTCTGGATGCCGCAGCCGCAGCCCAGGTCCAGAGCAGTACGGACCCGCGTGCGCGGGGTCAGGCCCGCCAGGGTGAGGCCGGCGCCGCCGACCCCCAGGACGTGGTCGGGGGCCAGGGCCCGGCCGGTGACGAGCTCACCCAGGTCGGAGGCCACCCACCAGCGGACCTCTCCGGCGTCATCAACGGCCTCGTGGGGGCGCAGGTCAACACGGGCACGGACGCATCCGGCCCGGTCGGGCTCGCCGACCAGGCCAATGGCGGCAGCGCCCACCGCAGCAGTGCGGGGCAGGGCGGCGTCAAGGGCGGTGGCGGGAACCGGCTCACCAAGCATGAACAAGGCGGTCAGGACCGCCACGGGCGAAGGCGTGGGCCCGGCGGTCAGGGCGGCGCGCACGGCTCGCAGGGCGGGCAGGCGGATCTCCCGGCGCAGGGCAGCGTCGACGGCCTCGCCCAGGAGGGCGGCCACCGCCTCCACACCCCAACCGGAGTCGGTCAGGTCCGCCCGCAGGCTCGCCGCCTGCTCGGGCGTGGCCGCCGGAGGTGGGAAGGAGGACGACGGATCAGAGGCGGACCGGGCGCTCGCGGGGCTCATGGGACCGACCGTAACGCGGGGCGCCGCTCATATCTGGCGCCCCGCCGCATACAGGACGGCGGCGCTCACCCGCCGGCTCACAGGAGGCGGGCGGCGAGCTCGGCGTACTGGCGGGTCTTGACCTCGACGTCGTCGATGTAGCTGATGAGCATGACCTCCTCGGTGCCGTGGTTCTCGGCGAAGGAGGACAGGGCCTGGGCGACCTCGTCGTAGGTGCCCACGATGATGGCGGTGTCGCGCTCGAGGTAGCGCTCGACCTCGGCGCGGTAGGCGGCATCGAGGGTGGCCGGGTCGCGGAAGCGCATGGGGCGGCCAGTGCGCAGGCTGAAGCGGGCATCGGCGGCCACGAGGGCCTGCTCGCGGGCCTCCTCGCGGGTGGCGGCGGCGCTGATGCACAGGGCGGAGAGGGTCTGGCCCCCGTGGATGGGGCCGCGGCCGGGGCCCTCGGGGAGGTGGGCGCGGTAGTGGTTCATGATCTCGACCTGCTGGCGGCCGGTGAAGAACTGGGCGTAGGCGTAGTTGAGGTCGTGGGCGCCGGCCCAGGCGGCCGACTGGCCAGAGGAGCCCAGGAGCCAGACCTCCGGCATCTGGGCAGGGAGGGGACGGACCTCGATGGAGGCGTAAGGGTGGGTGGCCGGAAGATCGTCGCGCAGGAGGGCGACGGTCTCCTCGATGAGGGCGTTAATGGCGTCGGGGTCGATGACGCAGCCCTGGTTGAGGGCTGCGGCCGCGCGCATGTCCCCGCCGGGGGCGCGGCCCAGACCCATGTCGACGCGGCCGGGATGGAGGGTGGCCAGGGTGGCGAAGCGCTCGGCCATCTGGAGCGAGCCGTAGTGCATGGCCATGACGCCGCCCGAGCCCACCCGGATACGGTCGGTGGCGTCCAGGATGTGCATCATGAGCAGGTCGGGCGCCGAGGACAGGAAGGAGCCGGTGCTGTGGTGCTCGGCCAGCCAGAGGCGGTGGTAGCCGGCCTCCTCCAGTCCGCGCCCCAGGCGGACGAGGTCCTCCAGGGTTCGGCGGGCCTGCCCTCCCTCGAAGAGCGGAACCTGCTCGAGGACGCTGATCCGGCTAAGACGAGGACTCATGGCTTCTCCTGACCTGGGGTGCGCGGGCGTGAGGCGACAGTGGGACAACACCGCGGGGCGGCGACTCATTCCGGCTGCGCGGCCGGAGCAGGCCTGGCAGTGGAGGCAGTCAGCCGACGAGCATCGTTGGGCACCGAGCCGCCCGCCCTCTACCCGGCGCGCCGGCGGGCCTCGCACGCCCCGCCCCGTCAGGAGACCGGCCCGCGGGCCCGAGCAGCCGGCGACCGAGCCGTGTCACCGCACCGACATCAGATAAGGTGAACCTTTATAAAAATAGGATAAGTTTTAGTTGCGCTTATGAGGCTGGCCCCTTACGGTTGGACCGACGGAGCCGCCCTGCGCCGGCCCTACCCGGGTCGGTGCAGGTCAGCGCAGACCCACACCCACTCGCACCGTGATTCGCACGATTCAGGAGGCACCCATGGCCGTTCTCACCATCGGAGACCAGTTCCCCGCCTACGAGCTCACCGCCGTCGTCCCCGGCAACCTCAAGGAGGTTGAGGCCAGCAAGCCCGAGGACTACTTCACCACCGTCTCCTCGCAGGTCCCCGCCGGCACCTGGCGCGTCGTCTTCTTCTGGCCCAAGGACTTCACCTTCGTGTGCCCCACCGAGATCGCTGCCTTCGGCGACCTCTACCAGGACTTCAAGGACCGCGACTGCGAGGTCGTGGGCGTCTCGGTGGACAACGAGTACACCCACTACGCCTGGCGCCGCAGCCACGACAAGCTCCAGGACCTGCCCTTCCCCATGGCCAGCGACCTCAACCGCGAGCTCACCGAGGCCCTGGGTATCAAGCGCCCCACCGGTGAGGCCGACCGCGCCACCTTCATCATCGACCCCCACAACGTCATCCAGTCGGTCTCCGTGACCGCCGACTCCGTGGGCCGCAACACCGAGGAGGTCCTGCGCCAGCTCGACGCCCTCCAGTCCGACGAGCTGTGCGCCTGCAACTGGCAGGCCGGCGCCGCCACCATCGACGCCCTGAGCCAGATGAGCTGACGGGCCGCCGCCCCAGCCCCCTGACCTTCACCACCTGAACGACGACGAAACGAGAACACATGAGCATCGACAACCTGCGTTCCGCCCTGCCCGAGTGGGCCAAGGACCTCTCCCTGAACCTGTCCACCCTGTCCCGCTCCTCCTCGCTGACCGAGCAGCAGCAGTGGGGCACCTTCGTGGCCGCGGCCGCCGCGACCCGCAACGAGTCCGTCCTGGTCCAGGTCATGGAGGACGCCCGCACCCACCTGTCCGAGGAGGCCATCAGCGCCGCCCTGGGCGCCGCCTCCATCATGGCGATGAACAACGTCGCCTACCGCACGCGTCACTTCCTGGGCTCGGCCTACGACAACGAGCGCATGGGCCTGCGCATGAACATCATCGGCTCCTCCGGTGGCGTGGAGAAGGTCGACTTCGAGCTGTGGAGCCTGGCCGTGTCCACCATCAACGGCTGCGAGAAGTGCGTGACCGCCCACGAGGCCACGGTGCGCGGCGAGGGCCTGAGCACCGAGCAGGTCTGGGAGGCCGTGCGCATCGCCGCCACCCTGACCGGCGTGGCCCAGGCGGTCGGCGTCGTCGAGACCCTCGACTGACCCGATCACCACGATTCAGACGGCGGCCGCCGGCTCCCTCTCTGGGGGGACCGGCGGCCGCCGTCTTGTCTGCGTATCTGCGCCTCCGTGCCGCTCAGCTGCGGGGGTCGGCGTCGATGGCGCCCTGGGTGTCGTTGAAGATCAGGTTGGAGATCTCCACCTGGACCGTCTCCACGTGGGGGACGTCGTGCAGGAGGAGCGGGTCATCGGCGGAGGTCTGAAGCGCCAGCGTGCCGCAGCCGAAGAAGCGGTCGGTGACGTCCTTGTCCAGCTGGATGTCGGAGATCCGGGTCAGGGGCAGGTCGTGGCCGATGCGGCTGATGATGCCCGAGCGGGTGATGATGCGCTTGGTGGTGATCGTGTAGGTGTGCATGTACCACTGCAGCCACGGCAGGAGCAGCAGGGGGATGCTCACGACGAGGATCGCCACCCAGATCGCCAGGATGCCCCAGGGGCGCCAGGTGGCGGGGGCCATGACCGAGGCGACGACGCCGACCACGAGCAGCAGAATCTCAACGACGAACCGCCACAGGAGGACCTTGATGTGGGTGTGCATGTGCCGCACCACGACCTCGTCGCGGCTCAGCATCTTCTTCGACAGTGCCATGCCCCCATCGTGCCAGGCCGCCGGGGGTCCGCGCACCTGAAAGGGCAGGAGTACCCGCTTGTGCGGGTATCGGACGGGGTGCCTTCACCTGGTGAGCATGCTCATGCCGACTGAGGCGACGACCGGCGCGATCCCCAGGATGACGAAGGCCGGCAGGTGGCAGGCGCCCAGCGGCAGGACCAGGCGCACCGCCAGGCGCTCGGCGGCCTCCTCGTCGCGGGCGTGCCGCCCCGCGCGCAGGCTCGCCGCCGTCGCCTCCAGGAGGGCGGCCGGCGAGGCACCGTCCTCCCAGCCGGGGCGCAGGCAGGACTCCAGGCGGGAGCGCCGCGCCCTCCACTGATCGTCCTCGGGCGCCTGCCAGGCCTCCTCCCACGGGGCTCCCAGCAGCAGGGCCCGCCCTACGACGCCGGCACCCTCCTCCTCCAGGGCATGGCCCAAGGCGGTCAGCACCCCGGGCACCGAGGCCCCGGCGCTCAGGGCGGCGGCGGCCAGGTCCAGGACCAGGGCCTCGTCGACGACGTCGCCCTCGGCGGTCGCGGCGCGGATGAGGCGCCTGGTCACCAGGTGCCCCACGACCATGAGCCCGATGCCCAGCGCCCCCACGGCGCTGCCGAGTCCGCCGTCGAGCAGGAGGGAGGCGGGGTCGGCGCCCACGAGCATCCCCAGTCCCAGGCCGACCACGGGCAGGCAGGCCAGGATCCGGGCGGTGCTGCGGGGACCGGCCAGGGCGGCCCGCCGGGAGGCCTCGGCGCGACCGGACTCGGCCACCCCGCCGGCCACGGTCTGGAGGATGTCGGCCAGGGGCGCCCCCAGGGCGGTCGACAGGCGGCAGGAGGCGATGGCGCCCACCGCCCCGGCGGCGGTGGCCCGCCGCTGCCGAGCCCGCCGCCCCCGCGAGGGCGGGCGCCAGTGCAGGTGCCCGCCACTCCATCGGGGCAGCCACGAGTCGTGCTGGAGGTTCGCGAGCGCGCGCAGCACGGGTGGGACGCCGTCCTCGTCGGGCTCGACGCCCTCGGTGAGGCCAGCGCGCAGGCAGGCGCGCGTCCAGGCCCGTTGCGCCGTTGCGCCGGCGCGCAGGAGGCTGGCGACCTCGGTGAGCAGCAGGCCGAGGTCCGGTTCGGGCGCCCCGGTGCGTCGGGAGCGCAGCGCGGCAAGCGCCGCCTGCCGCATCGGCGGGCGAGCCTGGGCCACGGGGGTGCCCGTGATCCAGCTGCGGGGCAGGCCTCGGCGGGCCGGCAGCAGGAGCACGGCGGCGGCCAGAGCGACCAGGACCGCCGCGATCCAGGCGCCGGGCACCAACCCGCCCGCCGACCCACCCAGCTGCCCGGCCAGGTGCCCGGCCGGGGGCAGGGGCGCGACGCCCACCGCCATGGAGGTCATGCCAGTCATGCAGGCCGTGCCGGTCATGTGGGTCTCCTCTCCCCCAGGCCCAGCTGTTCGTCGAGGTCAGTGCGGGCGAAGACCTGCGGGCCGACCCGCTCCCGCAGCGCTGATACGGCCGGGCCGGGGCTCAGGCGGCCGTCGCCCGTCACGTGCAGGGCCTCCTCACAGATGAGGACCGCTCCGGCCGGGGACGCCTCGCGCCGCAGCACGCCGATGGAGGCGACGTAGCGGCGTGCACCGGAGGCCCCGGCCTGCCGGCGCAGGTGGACGACGGCGTCGAGGGCGCTGGCCGCCTGGGCGGCGACGGCCGCCTCGTCGAGTCCCGCGAGCGCCCCCAGGGCGGTCAGGCGGGCGGGGACGTCGGCGGGCGAGTTGGCGTGGAGGGTGGCCCAGCCGCCCTCATGCCCGGTGTTGAGGGCGGTGAGGACGTCGCGCACCTCGGGGCCACGGCACTCGCCCAGGACGATCCGGTCGGGCCGCATGCGCAGGGCGGTGCGCACCAGGGAGGTCATGGAGACCGCCCCGACGCCCTGGACGTTGGCGCCGCGCTCCTGGAGGTGGACGACGTGGGGGTGATCGGGGCGCAGCTCGCTGGCCTCCTCGATGCACACGATGCGCTCGGTGGCCGGGACGAGTGAGAGCAGAGCGGCCAGGAGGGTGGTCTTGCCGGTGCCGGTGGCGCCGGTGACCAGGCAGCTGGCGCGGCCGGTCACGAGGGCGGCCAGGACCTCGTCCAGGCCGGGGGCGATCGTGCCGGCGGTGGTGAGCTCGTCCAGGGTGAAGCCGCGGCGGCGCTTGGTGCGCAGGCTGATGAGGGTGCCGTCGGCGCTCAGGGGCGGCAGGACCGCGTTGAGGCGGGTTCCGTCGGGCAAGGTGGCGTCGACGACGGGGCAGGCGTCGTCGAGGCGCTTGTGGGCGGAGGCGGCCATGCGCACGGCCAGGGCCCGCACCTCGGGCTCGTCCATGGTCGCCTCGGGGACGGGTTCGAGGCCGTGTCCCCGGTCGATCCAGGTGCGCCCGCCGCTGACGAGGACGTCGGTGACGCCGTCGGTCTCGATGAGGGGCTGGAGGAGCGGCCCGGCGCCGTCGACGTCGGCACGCACCCGCTGGCCCAGGCGCGCCATCCCCACCTGTCCGGTGGCGGGGGCGGCGGCGTCGTTGAGGGCCTCCTCCAGGGCGACGCCGCGGGCCAGGGCGCTGCGGACGCGGGCCAGCTCGGGGCCGTCTGTCCCGGTCCCGCCGGAAGAACCGGGAACTCTAGGCTGATCGGGACTCACCGGGACCATGACTGCCTCCTCGACTGATGGCCTGACTGGTTTGCTGGCTGGTTCGCTGACCGGCTCGCTGAGCAGCTCCCCGGCGTCGTGGCATCGGCGAGCCGGGGCAGTAGCTCCCTGGCCAGGGAGCCGGCGGCGCGCCTGATGGCCGAGCGGGCCCGCACCGGGTCCTCCCCGAGGGCCACCCGCTTGGCCAGGACCCGGTCGGTGGGGACCTGCCCCAGGACCGGGCAGCCGGTGATGAGCTCGAGGTCCTCGGCGACGACGTCCTCACCCACCTGGCGCGCCACGAGCCAGACCGGTACCCCCGCAGCGGTGTCGGCGGTCTGGACGACGGCGGCCTCAGCGTCGGCGGCCTGGGCAGCGGCGGGCGCCGTGCCTCGCAGTCGCGAGGCGATGCTCTCGGCGGCCACGGCCGAGCGCAGGTCGAGCCCGGTAAGGATGAGGACCCCGGCGCCCGGGGGCGGGGGCGCCCCTCGGGGCAGGTCCACCAGCACGACGTCGTGCTCGGCCCGCATCGCCTCCAGGACCGCCTCCGCGCAGGGCAGGGGGCCTCCGCGCACGTCCCCGGTGAGGACCGGCATGGCGTGCCACACGGGCAGGGCCCCGACGAAGTGGCCGGGTCGGAAGGCCGACTCCTCGGCCGGCAGGTCCGCCCAGCGCAGCCCGGTCAGGACGCTCTGCCCGCACAGGAGGTCCAGGCCGCCGGTGGGGTCGAGGTCCATCATCGCTACCCGCCTGCCCGCGCGGCCCAGCGCCCATGCCAGGTGCAGCAGCAGGACACTGGTCCCCAGTCCCCCGCGGGCGCCGGTGACGGCCAGGACCTGGGCGGCGCGGCCCGAGCCCGTCGCCCCTTCCCCCGCCTGCGCCTCACCACCGGGCTGCGCAGGCCGGCCGGCGGTGGGTCTCAGGGGAGGGAAGGAGACGTCCCGGCCGTCCCACACCGGCCTGCGCCCCATCGCCGGCCTGACCCGGGTTGCCCGCGTCGCCTTGGCCCCCCCCGTCGCCTCCGACGTCGGGTCCTTCTCCCCCGGCTCCGGTTGTCCCCTGCCGTCCCCCGCGGGAACGGGCGTCTGCCTCACGGGCATCCTCACCGGCATCGTCCTCTCCTCACACATGTCTCGACGTTGTCCCGCGCCCTTCCCCGCGGCCTGTCAGCCGTTCCCACGGCCGTTGCCACAGCCGCCCTCTTGGTTCCCCGGCCGGCGCCCTGTATGGCGGTACCGCGGTGCCGCAGGCGACTCCCCACCAGGGTGGGGGCCCGCCTGCGGCTGCGCCCGGCGGCGGCGTCAGGCCTGTGGAGACGGGTCGCAAAATCGGGCCTGTGGCCCCGCGTCCGCCGCGAAGGGCTGCGGCCGATCGGGAGCCGGCGGTGATGACGGAGGCAACCGCGGAGCTGACACGCCTGACACCGGCGGTCCCCTCATGATGAGATGGGTCCATGAGCGCGCAGGACCGCGCAAGCGTCCCCTCCCAACAGCCAGCGACGTCACCGGTGACGGCACCGACCGCCCCACCGGGGGCGTCGGAGCGCCCCCCTGCCGGCCCGCCCCCCACCGGGCACCGCGCGGCGGCCTACTTCGATTTGGACAAGACGATCCTGGCGAGGTCGTCGACCTGGGCGCTGGGCACCCCGATGCGACGCAGCGGCCTCATCTCCTCCCGCGCCCTGGCCCACGGGCTCATCGCCCAGATTCCCTACCTCCTAGTGGGCGCCGGCTCCCAGCGCTCCAGCAGCCTCATGGAGCACCTGGCCCTCATGTCCGCCGGTATCAGCCGCCGGGACCTGGTGGAGGTCGTGGAGGGCGCCCTGACCACGGCCATCGAGCCGGCCGTCTACGCCGAGGCCCTCGACCTCATCGAGGGCCACCACCGGGCCGGGCACGACGTCGTCGTGGTCTCGGCCTCCATCACCGAGATGGTCGCCCCCATCGCCCGTCTCGTCGGGGCCGACCGGGCCGTGGCCACCCACATGGAGGTCGGTGAGGACGGCCTGTTCACCGGGCGCATCTCCCGCTCCATGCTGCACTCGGAGAAGGTGGTGGCGCTGCGCGAGGACGCCGCCGCCCACGGCATCGACCCGTCCCGGTGCTGGGCCTACTCCGACTCCATCTCCGATGAGCCGATGCTCAGCGCCGTCGGCCACCCGGTCGCAGTCAACCCCGATAGGGACCTGCGGCGCCTGGCGCAGGAGCGGGACTGGCCGGTGCGCGACTTCGCCCGCCCGGTGCGGCTGCGGCCGCGCTGGGAGCCACCGAGCCTGTCGACCCGCGCCTCGATCATCGCCCACGTGGCCGGCGTGCTGGTCGTCGGGGGAACCGCCGCCTGGCTCATGGCCCGACGCGGCCCGCGCAGCACGCGCGGCATCTGAGTCCTCCGGCCGGGCGCCGAGCCGGGCTCGCCCCGAGTTCGCCCGGCCCGCCCCGGGATCAGCCGGCCCGCCAGGTGCCGGCCTGCACCGCCCGGCACAGGCGCTGGGCCTCCTGAACCCCCGCGAGCACCGCCTCGGCCTGCCACACCACCCAGGCCACGACCCCGTCCATGGTGCCCGAGGCGTAGGCCCCGGCGGCCTCGGCGTAGGCCGCCGGCACCCGCCCGGGGTAGAGGTCGGTGACCGCCGTGCCGGTCGGCTCAACCCCGTCATGCACTAGGAGGTGACGCACGAGCAGCCTCCCCACTGCGGCGTTCCCGGCGGTGAAGGGACGCGCTGCCAGCATCTCGGCGTGCACGACGGCCGCCCGCACCAGCGCCGGTACCCGCTGCGCCTCGATGAGATCGATCAACCCCGCCAGTCTCACCGCCAGCTCCTCACCCTGCGGCGCATCCCCCGGACCGCCCTCCCGGGCACGCACCTGCCCGGCGCGTGGCACGCCGACCTCCCCCAGCCCCACCCGGCCGCCGGACGCCAGGGGGCCGACGACGTCGCGGTGCAGCGCCGCCAGCAGCGAGCGCGCCGGGGGCACCGCCGGCCGTCCCCGCCCCACCAGGTCCGGCATCCAGCTCACCAGGCGGGTCCCGGCGCGCCACAGCCCGGCCACGGCATCCAGGCCAGGGTCACCGGTGGCGGCCTGGGTGAGGGCTCCGGCGGCCACCTGCCCGCGCAGCACCTCGGCGGAGACCACCGCCCCCTCGACGCCGCCCGAGGCGATGGCGCCCCGGATCGCGGCCTCGGCGCGGGCCTCTCGCCACCGGCGCCGCAGGGCCTCGTTCCAGCGCAGCTCGGAACAGGCCTCACGCACCGCCGCCTCGGCGGCGCGCACCCGCTCGTCGGCGGCCACGGCCCTGAGCGCCTCCAGCGCAGGATCCTCGGGCGAGGGGGCGCCGTCGGCGGGCGAGCCAGCCGCCGCGCCTGCACCGACCCCACCGGTATTCGACCCTCCGGTCGACACGCCGGGCCGGCCCGCCACACCCTGACCTCCGGGCCTCCTCAGACCGCCCGGCTCCGACGGCCCGATTCCCACCGACATTCGCACCACGCCCCCACTGTGGCACACCGCGGTCACCGCTGGCCACAGGCACCGTCAGTCGGCCTGAGGCCCCGCATCCCGACGAAACCAGCACGAGGCGAGCGCACCCCCTAGACTCGATCAGGTGAGTGACTCCCCCTCCCATCACGCCCCGGGCTCCGGCCCGCCGCCCGCGACCCCTGGAGCATCGGGTCGGCCACCGCGCAGTCGCCGCCCCGACTACGTGCTCACCGCCGTCGTCGGAGTCCTCTTCGCCCTGGGTGCCTCCGCCCTCCTGGGCCTGACCGCCGGCCAGACCTCGGTACTGCGCACCGGCCTGCTGCTCGGCGCTCTCCTGCTGCTCTCCTCGGCCGCCGCCGTGCTGTTCGCCAGTCGCTCCTCGCTGGGCGCGCTCGCCACAGGGCTGACCGCGCTGACCGCCCAGTCGATGGTCTTCCTGGCTCCCATTCACGCGGCCTCCTTGACCGAGCCCTGGCTGCAGCGGCTCGTCAGCACTGGTTTCATGCTGGTCCTGGCGGGCCTGTGGCTGGGCGGCTCCTGGGGGATGCGCCTGGCCCGCCGCGCCGGCCAGGCCCAGGGGCATGCCGCCTTCCGCCTCACCGAGGCCGACCGGACCGTGGGCTCCACTCCGACGCCGCCGCCTTCGCGCCGTCGCGATCACCTCCTGTCCCTGCCCTGGGTCATCGGCGGGCTGGCGCTGGCGGCCTTCCTGCTGCCGCGCGCCTACCTGCGGGCAGTCGCCCCCGGTGTCCAGACCGGGCCGCTGCTGCTGGCGGCCGTCCTCGTCTCCTTCCTGGCCCTGGCCGCAGCCGGCGCCTCAACGGCCCACTCCACCCTCGGTGCGCGCGTGACCGGCCCCGTTCTCGTTCTTGCGGCGGTGCCCGCGCTCAGTAACGATATGATCCCTGGCGGCCATCTGGTCTCCAGGCTCCTGCCGTACGGCCCGAACGCCGTCGTGCTCGCCGCCACCGGCATCGAGCTCATGGCGATCGGCTGGGGGGCACATGTGGCTCGCCGGCAGGGCCGTGCCAACGCGCTGGCCAGGCTGCGATCCGGCGTCTGAGGGTCCCATGCCCGACTCCGTGTCCCGGAGTTGACTGGTCCCTTCCGGTATCCCCGCCCCTACTACTACCGTGTGCATGCGTAAGGAGACCTCGTGAGCACCGACAACACAGACCGCACCGCGCCGCAGGCACCACCCGCCCCCTCCGACGACGTCGCCCCGTCCTCAAAGGCGGCGTCGACACCCACAACGCGGACACCGGCCACGGATCCCCGTTCGGGAGAGGCGACGGTCAACCTGGCCGATGAGGCGCTGGGCTCGGCCTCCCTCGCGAGCCTCGTCGGCAAGGTCACCCAGGTCTCCCAGGCCGCCTCTCCCACGCCTCGGGCAACGGCGGCCCAGGACGGCGAGGCCGCTCCGGTCAGTGCCGCTGACGCCGATGAGGCAGAGACGGCCGATGACGGGGCCGGCGAGGCAGGGGCAGCGGCCGCTGACGACGAGGCCGACACCTTGAACCTCCGCGAGCAGGCGCCCTTCGCCGCCTCCGGGAGCCGCGCCGCCCAGGCCGTCGAAACCGTCAAGACCGCCGCCAAGGCTGCCGCGAACCCCGCCCGGGTGGTCGCCGGCACAACCACGGACACAGCCGATGAAGCGGCTGAGGACACCGGCGCTCCTTCCGAGGAGCCGACGTCCTTGGTGCACCAGTACCCTCACGGCGGAGACCTCCCGGCCGACCGCCCCGTCCAGGCCCCGTTGCGTCCCACCGTCGACGACGCAGTCGTGGAGACGGCCGTCAGGACCACTGCGGCCAATGGCATGCCACGGTCGATTCCGCCGTCGTCGGAGCCCGGCGAGGTGGAGGAGAAGCCGGCACCGGTCGCCGACGCAGCCCAGGCCACCACGGAGGCCACGACCGAGCCGGCGGCCCCCGAGGTCGCCGGCGCCCCGAAGGCCCGTGCTGAGACTGTTGAGGCCGGCACCACCCAGGTCGCCGTACAGACCACGGCGCCCACGGCTCCTGAGTCCACCCGCCCCGAGGAGCCTCAGGACTCGGCCGCCACAGCCGCTACGCCTCCAGCAGCCACCGCAGCTACCGCCAACAGCACGACCAGCACAGCCAGCACAGCCAGCACGACCGCAGCCCTCAGCAACTCCGCCGGCTCCGCCCCGGAGGCGCCCTCGCCCGCCGCGGTGGACGACGAGGACGAGGCCCCGGCAGTGAGCACCGAGCCCACCCGTCAGCCGGCAGGCGCACCGGACACCCGGCCAGTCGGCCGGCCGATCAGCCATCCGGCCAGCCAGCCGACCACAGCATCCGCCGCAGTGCCGACGACAGCGGCCGCGGACAGTCAGGGACGCGCGCCCGCGGCCGACACCGCCGAGGCTCCCGCGGCGCCGCAGAGCCTCATCGAGACTGAGGACTTCGAGGACTTCGAAGACCTTGAAGAGTTCGATGACTCCGAGGACTCGTCCCTGCCGGAGGAGCCCACCGGGACCGATGACCTCGACGCCCCTGAGGCGGAGGCCGACCTCGCCCCCGCGTCCCCGGCGATTCCCACCCCCGTGACCGGTTCCCCCGCCGTGAGGGCCGTACCCGTCTCGGTGGCCACCGGTGCGGCCCGGGCCGCGAACGAGATCACGGGCACCACCCCGCAGACCCCCTCCACCGCAACCGGCACCACGGATGACGCGGCGGGCGTGGACGACACTGACAACACCAATATCGACGACACCGACGACATCAAGGACTTCGACGGCGAGCTCGACGCGGACAACGACGAGGCCAGCGAGGCCGGTGAGGCCAAGCAGGTGGCCGGGACCGACGAGGAGATCGAGGACGATGCTCAGAACGTGACCGAGAACGCTGTCGAGGAGGCTGCGCAGCCGGCAGCCGCCTCGGTGCCCGTCTCGACAGCCGCCGTCGATGACCGTGAGGACGATGAGGACGTCGACGACACCGATGACGGCTTCGTGCCCGTTGAGGCTCCCGCCACCCCTGCGGCCTTCCCGGCCTCCTCCGTGCCGTCAGCGGCCCCGGCGGCGCCGGCCACCCCGTCACCATCAATGACGTCTCCGGCCGAGCCGGAGGCACCGGAGTCAGCGGCCCCGGCGGCGCCGGTGAGCGCTGCGGCGGACAACCGCCCCTCGGCCCCGTCCTGGCCGGCGACCCCCGCGGCCCAGCTGGCCCGGACGGGCTCCGCCGCCAGCGCCCCCTCGGCGCGTTCCACCGAGTCGGCGCCCCGAGCCGTCTCGTCCCCGTACATCGAGCTCTCCGACCTCCACCCCGAAGCCCCCGCCTCCGCGAGCGCCCGGGACTACCGCCCGACGCCGGCGGCCTCGCCGTCGGCCCCCTCTCCGCAGCAGACGCCCGACTGGTTCCCAACCGCCCCCACCGCCCGGGGACTGTCCGCGAGCGCCGACGCCGGGCAGAGTGACGACCCGGAGGAGCGCGGCCGCTCGCGGGCCCGGCAGGCCGCCATGGCCATGACCGGTGCCGACGAGGATGACGACTCCATCCTCCTCAGGGGCGCCAGCGCGCTGAGCGCCCCGGGCTCGCGCGTCGAGACCCACTGGGCCGGGGTGCTCGTCGCCATCGTCCTGTTCCCTCTGGCCTGGTTCCTCGTGCACGACGGCGCCGCCACCCTGACCGGTGGCAACCCCTCGGCCTGGCCGGCGGCCGCCTCCCCGATGGGCGCGCTGGAGATCCTGGGTGGGACCGCGGCCTGCGCCGCCGCCCTGTTCATGATCTCGCGCTCCTCGCTGGGGGCCTTCGTCGTCGGCGCCATCAGCACGGTCATCGGTCTGCCCTTCATCCTCACGCCGGGGGTCACCAAGTCGATCCTGGGGCCCACGGTCGATCGGCTCCAGGCTCACTCCGACCTGGGCAAGGCCCTGTCCACCTACGTCATGGACGACGGCCTCTCCGGCCGCTTCATCCTCATGGGCGTGCTCACAATCATGGTCGCCGTCGTCGCCCACCTGGCTCGCCGGGCCGGGCAGCGCAAGCAGGACGACGTCCGCGGCCCGCGTGACTGAGCCCGACGCCGCCCCGACGCCCGCCGGGACGGAAGGGACAGGGGCGCCGTCGGCTCGACGGATGCAGACCCTCGCCGATGCGGCCCGTGACGCGGTGCCGATCGTCGTCGGATACGTGACGCTGGGGCTGGCGGCCGGGATGCTGCTGGTCGCCGAGGGCCTGGCCTGGTGGTGGGCGCCGGTGTGGAGCCTGGTCATCTACTCCGGGACCATGCAGATGCTGCTGGTGCCGCTGGCCGGTGGCGGCGAGCCGCTGGCGACCATCGCCCTGTCCACCGGTTTCGTCTCGGGCCGGCACGTCTTCTACGGGTTGGGCTTCCCCCTGGAGCGGGTGCGGGGCAGGGCGCTCACGCGCCTCTACGCCGTCCACGCGATCACCGACGAGGTCTACGCGCTGCTGGCGGCGCGCGACCGGAGGGCCATGAGCGGGCGCTACCTGGTGGGCGTGGAGGCGATCAGCCACGCCTCCTGGGTGTCGGGCACGACCGTCGGGGCGCTGGCCGGGACGGCGCTGGCCTCCGCGGTGGGTGAGCGCATCGAGCTGCTCGGCTTCGTTCTCACGTCCCTGTTCGTGGTCCTGGCCATCGAGAACTGGCGCAACCACCCCGATATCGGGGTGCTGCGCGTGGGGCTGGTGGCCGGCGGGATCGGCCTGGCGGTCGGTGGTTCGGCGGCGCTGCTGACCGCGCTGGTGATCCTCGCCGTCGGCCTGGTGGGGCTGTACGCCTGGCGCGGCCGCCGCCCCGGGACGAGCGCGCCGGAGCCGGGGCGGAGGGCCGACTGATGCTCACCAACCCGCAGATCGCGGTCGCCGTCGTGGTCGTTACCGTCATTACCTTCGTGTGCCGGATCGCGCCCTTCGTGCTGCTGCGCGGGCGTCAGGACAGTGCGCTGCTGGCCTTCCTGTCCCGGGCGATGCCGCTGGGGGTCATGATCGTCCTGGTGGCCTACACGCTGGGCGAGGTGAGCCTGTCGCCGTCGAGCTGGCTGCCGGCCGCCTGCGGGATCGGGGCGACGGCGGGCCTGCACCTGTGGCGGCGCTCCATCGGGCTGTCACTCATCGGCGGCACCGGCGTATACGTGGCCCTCAGCCTCCTGCTGGGCTGACCCGCCGCGGCCGGTGGCCGACCATGTAGAAGACGATGAGGGCCACGTAGGTGGCCACGCTCAACCAGGCGCTGACCAGCCCCAGCAGCGCGGCCAGTGCGTACAGCCACGGCCCCATCGCGAAGCGCCGGGTCATGGACCGCACCTCCGCCTCGGAGACCCACGGTCGCAGTCGGCTGCGGTCCCGGATGGATGCTCGCCACAGGGCGTTGAAGAACAACCCGCCGACCACCATGACCATCCCGTAGAAGACGGCGCCCGTGCGCTCGTCGTGGCCGGACTCCAGGGACCGGGTGATCACCGAGGTGGCGAAGGGTAGGAAGGCGACGTCGAGCAGGAGGAAGAGGTTGCAGATGAGCATCCACTGGTCGACGCTGCACACTCGCACGAAGATGGCGTGATGGTTGAGCCAGACCTGCCCCACCAGGAGGAAGCTGAGGACGAATCCCACGTAGCTGGGCCACAGGGAGGCGAGGGAGTGCAGGAGGCTCCCGCCGTCGTCGGGCAGCTTGATCTCCAGGCTCAGCAGGGTGATGGCGATGGCGATGACCCCGTCGCTGAAGGCCTCCAAGCGGCCGGTCGTCATGAGCCCCGGCCCGTCCTCTCCTCCAGTGCCGCCGGCCCCGGCGGCCGCCCCCTCCTCGGGAGCCGGGTCGGCGACAGTGTCTGAGGCCGCGACATCCGCGTGCGCACAGCCACAGGAGTCAGTGCCAAGGCCCTCGGCGAGGTCATCGGCGGAGCCATCACCCGAGTCATGGCGGCGCTGGGCAGTCATTCCTTCCCCTTCCCTCCGCGATCAGCAGCGACATCGAGCCCGACCTCCAGCTCCAGCACGGCTCCGGGAGCCGGTTCGTCCCGCTGCGTGTCCGAATCGGTGACAAAGAGGATATCCAGACGCTCGCACTATTACCTGAACCGCGGAATCATGCGGTTTTCTTTCCTTGTTCTCCGCCTCGTCGCGGCCTTTGTCTCCGTTTTGGACATTCCCTGCCTCCGGCGGCGTCGTGGACGCACGGGAGAGGGGCGGAGACGGCGCACCGCCGGGGACGGGTCGCATCGAGGACTGTCTGTCTCCACAGACGGGGACATCCTGCGCCGTCGGGGACATTCCGGTACCGACGGGGACACTCGACGCCGTCAGGGACCGGATTCCTGTCCCCGAACGCGCGTCCTGTCCCCGCCCGGGACGACACGCACCCGGCCGCGTGGAATGTCCCCACCCACCCGAGAACGTCCCCCGCGGGTGCCCCTGGGGCGGTGCAGGACGACGTGGGCGGTGCAAGGCGACCCGCGGGCAGTGCCAGGCGCCCCCTCTCCGCCGCGGGCGCCCATGCGAGCACTACCGGCCGACCCTCGGACGTCTCGTCGCCGGTACGGGGCGCCGACCAGTAGGCTGCGGGTGTGCCTGTTGACGTCAACCGCCCCGGCCCCTGGACCCACCGCAACCTCACCGCCCGCGGCACCCGTTTCCATGTCGCGCTGGCGGGCCCCGAGGCCCCGGCCGGAGCCGGCCCCCTCACCCTCCTGGTGCACGGCTTCCCCGAGTGCTGGTGGACCTGGCGCCACGTCATCCCCGCCCTGGCGCAGGCCGGGCACCGCGTGGCGGCTCTCGACCTGCGCGGCTTCGGCGGCTCGGACCAGCCGCCGTCGGGCTATGACCTGGTGACGCTTGCCCAGGACCTGGCCGCCGTGGTCCGGTCCCTGGGACACGAGCGGGCCGTGGTCGTCGGCGCGGGGCTCGGCGGCCAGGTCGCCTGGGCGCTGCCGCGCCTTGCCCCGGACCTGACGACGGCGATCGTCCCGGTCGGCGCCCCCCACCCGCTCGCGCTGCGCTCACTGCGAGCCCGGGCGCTGTCCGGGCCGGCGCTGCAGTACGTGAGCCTGCGGATCCCGGGGCTGGCCGAGCGCCGCCTGCGCAGCCGCAGCGCCCTGGAGGGCCTGCTGCGCTCCTGGGCCGGGCCGCACACGCGCGAGGCGGTGGCCGAGGAGGCTCCCTACTATGCCGAGCTCCTGTCCCGACCCGGCGCCGCCCGCAGCGCCCTGGAGCCGCTGCGCAACCTCGTGCTGTCCCGGGCGGAGACTGCGGCCCTGGACAAGCCGGTGACGGTGCCCGTCCTGTCGGTGCAGGGCGAGCTCGACCCGGTCCAGCCCGCCCAGGCCTACGCGCGCGACACCCACCGCGTAGCCGGCAACCTGCGTCAGGTGACGGTCCACCGCTCCGGCCACTTCCCTCAGGAGGAGACCCCGGCCGGGTTCGTCCGGGCCCTGCTGCCCTTCCTGGCCGACGTCGCCCCACCCGCCTCCGCCTGATGCCGCGAGCCGGGCATTTTTCGCGTAGCCCAACCGTATTTCTGTTGGGCTACGCGAAAAATGCCCGGCTCGGCGTCGACCTAACGTCGGCCTGCACAGGCTCGGCCCTCAAACGCCCACCTGCGGGCACAACCCGGCCTCGAGCAGTGTGCACTGGCCGCAGCGGGGCGAGCGGGCCGAGCACACCTGGCGCCCATGCTCGATGAGCCGGTGGCAGCCGTCGGTCCAGCGCCACGGCTCCCACAGGGCCGCAATGTCCTTCTCCACGCGCAGCGGGTCCTTCGACGTCGTCCACCCCAGGCGGCGCGAGAGCCTGCCCACGTGGGTGTCCACGGTGATGGCGGGCCGGCCGAAAGCGTTGCCGAGCACGACATTGGCGGTCTTGCGCCCCACTCCCGGCAAGGCCACGAGCTCCTCGCGGCTGCGCGGGACCCGCCCCTCGAAGCGCTCGGTGAGTGCCTGACCGATGCCGAGCAGGTGGCCGGCCTTGGCGCGCTGGAAGCCGAGCGGCCGCAGGATCGCCTCGAGGTCCTCGCGCCGGGCGGCTCCCAGGGCGGCGGGGTCGGGGTAGTGCTCGAAGAGCTCGGGGGTGACCGTGTTGACGCGCGCGTCAGTGGTCTGGGCCGACAGGACGGTGGCCACGAGCAGCTGGAAGGGGCCGTCGTGGTCCAGGGCGCAGGCGGCGTCGGGGTAGAGGGTCATGAGCTCATCGTCGACGGCGCCCGCGTGCCGGGCCGTCTCGGTCGTCAGCGCCGTCTCGGCAACCCCGGGCGCAGCCCCGACCGCCCCCACCACCTCGGCCCCAGCGGTCCCGCTACTCACTGCCCTGCGCACTGTGTCCTCTCTCCGCGATCTCATCGGCGGCACCACCAGCACCACCCGCGCCGGAGGGTTCCTCCTGCGAGCCCCGGTCCGCCTCTGAGCGGGTCGTCCCCCGCAAACCGCCATTGCAGTCGATCCCGCCGCCTGCCCGCAACCTCACGGATGGGACCGTGTCGCACGACGCACCCGATGTTGCTCACTTCCCTTTGACCTGCAACACACGGGGGCTACAATGCTCGACGGCGTGCCACAGGTCACAAGCCGTGGCAGGATAGACCCGAGGGCTCCCGCATGCGGGATGCCAGCCCCCTAACCACCAGGAGGATCTCCGTGGAAGACAGCATTATCTCCAGGATCCCGCTCTTCGAGGGCCTGAGCCCGGAGGAGCAGGAGGAACTGCGCGCCATGATGACGCAGACGACTCTGCGCCGTGGCGAGACCCTCTTCAACGAGGGCGACTCAGGCGACCGCCTCTACATTCTCCTCTCCGGGAAGGTGAAGCTCGGCCACGCCAGCGCCGACGGCCGCGAGAACCTGCTCGCGGTGCTCGGCCCCGGCGAGATCGTCGGCGAGCTGACCCTGTTCGACCCGGGCCCGCGCTCCACCACCGCCACCGCCGTGGCCCCCACCGAGCTCCTGACGCTGGACCACAACCAGCTCATGACCTTCGTGGAGTCCCACCCGCAGCTGGCCAAGGACATGCTGCGCGCCCTGGCCCAGCGCCTGCGCCGCACGAACACCGCGCTGGCGGACCTCGTCTTCTCCGACGTGCCCGGCCGCGTGGCCAAGGCCCTGCTGGACCTGGCCGACCGCTTCGGCTCACCCACCGACGACGGCGTCCACGTCCCCCACGACCTCACCCAGGAGGAGCTCGCCCAGCTGGTGGGCGCCTCGCGCGAGACGGTCAACAAGTCGCTGGCCGAGTTCGTCTCCCGCGGCTGGATCCGCCTGGAGGGCCGGGCCGTCACGCTGCTCGACGTCGACCGCCTGCGCCGTCGCGCCCGCTGAGGTCCCGTCTCGGGTCGCGAGCCCTCAGCGCAGCGCACCGGAGAAGCCGCCGGGCGCTGACACCCGCATCAACCGCAGAGACGACGCCGCGCCTGCAGCCGGAAGGTACCGACCGCAGGCGCGGCGTCGTGCATGCCTGCCTCGCCGGGCGGCCCGTCAGGACCGGGGGCGCTTGAGGTAGGCGATGAGGTTGTCCGTGCCGGAGGGGCCTGGCACGACCTGGACGAGCTCCCAGCCGTCAGCGCCCCACTGGTCGAGGATCTGCTTGGTGGCATGGGTGATGAGGGGGACGGTGACGTACTCCCAGGTGGTGGGCGCAGAGGATACGGACTCAGATGATGCAGTCATAGACCTCAGCCTAGAGCCCGCCGCCAGACGCCGGAAGCCGGCAACGCGGGGCGGCCCTCAGGAGGCGCAGCGCACCCGGGCCAGGATGCGAGGGGCACGGCGGGCGTGGATCTCGGCGACGAGCTCGTCATCCTCGCGCTCGAGCCACAGGCCCCAGTCGTCGACCTCGGGGAAGCGCCGCAGCAGCGCCCGCCTCTCCCGCTCGGTCAGCCCGCCCCAGACGCCGAAACTGGACTCGGAGTTGAGAGCCTCGGCCAGGCACTCCATACGAACCGGACATGCGAAGCACAGTGATCGTGCGTCGCGCTGCTCAGCGCCCTTGCCGAAGAGCTGGTCAGGCTCGACGGTGGCGCAGGCCGCTTGGGCCGCCCAGGTCTGGTCGTCTTGAATCATGCTCACTCCCGATCCATTCAACGGCCGACGCCGTTGTCGGTCACGTCACAGTCGTTACCGTATGGCAATCGAGTGTCTCTCACCAAATCCTCCCCTCGAGGCCTGGGCAATCCGATCGGCGCAGATCCCCGACAGCGCGCCGATGATCAGCACCAACAAGGAGAGTTCTCTGATAGCGAGCCGATTGCCGGACATCGAGCCCGCTGCACCCCGAGCCTTTCCCACGGCTGAGGATTCCGGTTCTCACGGACGGCAGCCCACCTCCGAACCGCACCCTTCCCCAAGAGATCGTGATGTCAGCGTGACTCCCGCCTGGACAATTCCTAAGAATTATCTGTACGCCAGAGCTGTCTCGCTATGTGACCGAGCCGCCCCGTCGTCGAGCGCCCGCCACGCCGTCGAGTCACCCCACAGTCCCGCCGAACAGAGGGCGCAGAGCCGGTCTCCAAGGGTCTTCCCAGCCCGAAGAGGGTCTACGCCACTGCATCCTCCAAGCGATTCCACGTAGGCTGACGCCATGGCGAAATCCTCTGCGCGCGGGCGCTCCCTGACACCACCCCAGGTCGTCTCGATGCTCGTGGTCTTCCTGACTCTCTCGTGCGTCGGCGGGGTCCTGTCCGCGGGCTTCGCCGCCCCCTTCGTGGGCGCCACAGCAGCGCTGACCAAGGCATCCGCCGAGCTCTTCGAGGAGCTCCCCAGCGACTTCAACGTTCAGCCGCCCAGCCAGATCTCCACCCTCCTGGCCTCCGACGGCTCCGAGATCACCAAGTTCTACGCGGAGAACCGCATCGTGGTGCCCCTGAGCTCGATCTCGGTCAACATGCAGAACGCGATCGTCGCCGTCGAGGACCAGCGCTTCTACCAGCACCAGGGCGTCGACCCCACCGGTATGGTGCGAGCCCTGGTGTCCAACAACGCCGGCGGCTCGCGTCAGGGCGCCTCCACGCTGACCCAGCAGTACGTACGCAACACCCTCATCGAGACCGGTCTGAAGAACGACGACCACAAGCTCATCCGGGACGCCACCGAGAGCACCGTGGCCCGCAAACTGCGGGAGATGAAGTTCGCCCTCAGCCTGGAGCAGAAGTACTCCAAGCAGCAGATCCTCGAGGGCTACCTCAACATCGCCGCCTTCAGTCCCTCCACCTACGGGGTCGAGGCCTCCTCGCTGCACTACTTCAATAAGCACGCCAAGGATCTGACGGTGGCCGAGGCCGCCCTGCTGGCCGGAACCACCAACGCACCCAGCGCCTACGACCCCAAGTCCCAGCCGGAACTGGCCAAGAACCGTAGGGACTGGGTGCTGGCCAAGATGCTGGAAGAGAAGTTCATTACCAAGCAGCAGTACAACGAGGCCGTCAACTCCGAGATCAAGCTCGATATTCAGGACTCGCCCGCGGGCTGTGGGGCTGCGGGCAGCTACGCCTACTTCTGCACCTATGTGGTCAATGAGATCCTCGGCTCGGAGAACTTCGGACCTAATGTCGCCGCCCGCCGTCAGCTCCTGACGCGCGGTGGCCTGAAGATCACCACCACCTTGAACCTCGAGCGTCAGAGTGCCGCCGACTCCGTCATTCAGGCCAGAACTCCGATCGGGGGCTCCGACGGAGCCAACTCCACCATCGTCTCGATCGAGCCCGGCACAGGACGAATCCAGGCGCTGGCTCAGAACACCAATTACGAGGACTCCCAGCTCGTCTTCGCTGCGGACGCCAAGCACGGTGGAATCGAGCTCCCCGACGGAAACGTCGGCTTCCAGCCGGGGTCGACCTTCAAGGCAATCATCCTGGCCGAATGGCTCAAAACCGGCCACACGCCCTACCAGATGCTGAACGCGTCCGCGCCGAAGAACTACGGGCCCAATACGTTCACAGTTTCCTGCGATCCCGACCGTGCGGCCGGTCCCTGGCTCGTCAACAACGTCGCCGGAACCAACGCCGGCATGATGACCGTCAGAGAAGCCACGAAGCAGTCCATCAACACGGGCTTCACCGAGATGCTCAGGGACCTCGATGTCTGTGAGGTCACGAAGCTCGCCGCCTCCATGGGCATCACCAAGGCGGACGGGAGCCAGCTGGATCCTGACCCCTCCATCGCCCTGGGAAGCACACCCGTCCCACCGCTCAGCATGGCCAACGCCTACGCAACCTTCGCCTCCGGCGGCAAGTACTGCAAGCCCATCGCCATCGACCAGATCCTGGACGCCAGCGGCACCTCGATGGCCGTACCCAGCGCTGACTGCACCCAAGCCATGGACCAGGGTGCCGCGGACGAGACCGCAAAAACGCTCCGCGCCACATCCGAACCAGGAGGTACCGCTAAGGACGCCGTCTTCGGTCGACCGATCGCGGGCAAGACCGGAACCACGGATGAGGCTGAGAACACCTGGTTCGTGGGATTCACCCCGCAGCTGTCCACCGCGGTCTGGATCGGTGACGCCACGGAGAGCGGCAGGAGCCTTGTCGGCAGGACGATCGGAGGGGTGTACTTCCCGAAGATTTACGGTAGCGACCTGGCCGCGCCGATGTGGCGCGACTACATGTCCCAGGCCGTGGCGAACGATCCTGCCCTGCCCATTCCCTCCCACGGGTGAGCGACTCTCCCCGCGAGAACGACAACTGCACAGAACAGGACCCGACTCCCCATGACGCCCTGCCCTGCCGGCCGCGCCGCCCTGTCCGTCATCGGCACCACCGCTGCCCTGGGGGCGGCCACGCTGGCCTACAGCCTCATTGAGGCCAGGTGCCCCGTGCTGCGGCGCATCGACGTGCCGGTACTCGCCGCCGACGAGGAGCCCCTCACGGTGCTGCACCTGGCCGACCTTCACCTGACGGGCCACACCGAGGCGCGGGTCGCCTGGGTGCGCCGGTTGGCACAGCTGCAGCCCGACGTCGTCGTCAACACCGGCGACAACCTCTCCCTGACATCCGGGCTGGAGCCGCTGCGGCGGGCACTCGAGCCGCTGACGGGTCTGCCCGGAGCCTTCGTCATGGGCGACCACGACTACCGATCCACCGTCTTCCGCCTGCCGACGCGCTACCTGCACCGGGACCCGCGCAAGGCCTCCAGCCGGGTGCGCGACGAGGACATCGAGGCTCTGCCCTGGGAGGAGGTCCGTGACCTGCAGACCGCCGGCGGCTGGGTGGACCTGACCAACCGGCGTGGCTCGCTGACCGTGCGCGGACGGCGCATCGAGCTGGTCGGCGTCGACGACCCGCACGCCAACCGCGATGTCCTGCCCGTCCCCGAGGCCGCCGACTCAGCGGAGTCGGCCACCTCCCTGCCGGCGATCCGCGACCATGAGGGCCGGGCTCTGCGGCTGGGGCTCACGCACGCCCCCTACCGGCGGGTCCTGGAGGCGATGTCGGCAGACGACGTCGACCTGGTCCTGGCTGGGCACACCCACGGCGGGCAGCTGTGCGTGCCTGGGGTCGGGGCGCTGGTGACCAACTGCGACCTCGACCCGGGGCGCGCCTCGGGGCTGTCGCAGTGGCCGGGCCGGCTCGGGGACCCGCGGGCCGCCGACCACATGTACCTGCACGTCTCCGCCGGGCTCGGCACGAGCCCCTACACGCCCGTGCGCCTGGCCTGCCGGCCCGAGGCCACGCTGCTGCGCCTGCTGCCGGCCTGAGACGGCGCGCCCCCAGCGCTCTGCCACGGCACTTCAGTGCCCCGCTAACACTTCGACAGAATCTTCAAATTCGACGCTGAGCCGCGTCTTTTTTGAAGTTTTGGTCGAAGTGTTCTGGGGCGGCGGCCACGGCCTGCTCGACGACGCGGGCCGGCTCCCTGAGGGCGGTCAGGTCGGCGGGGATGTCGGTGAGCCGGGCAGGGCCGACCAGGTGGGTGCGGATGGAGGCCATGACGGCGTCGATGTCATCGGCGCCCCAGGGCTGGGAGGCGTCGTGCGGGCGGTAGTGGTGGGCGACGATGCTCGCCCCGTAGTCGGCGGCGCGGCAGGCGATGGCGTGGCCGATGCCGATGCGGCGGCTGACCCCCGTCACCAGGACGGTGCGCCCCGCCAAGGGCAGGGGGTCGCGTCCGGCGGGACCGCTAGAACCGGCGGCGCTGCTGGGGCCACCCGGAGCGGTGGAGGCGTGTCCGTGGTGAGCGTCGGTGGTCATGCAGGTGAGTGTAGAAGAGCGGGCACCATGGGAAGGACTCTCCAGGCGCGTCATCGAGATTCCCGCGAAAGAGGGCTCATCGGTGTCACCGCCCTGCCCTATCCTCGGCCTCATGAGCTCACCGACCATCGTGCCCTGGAGCACCGAGCAGGTCACCGCGCTGGCACCGGACAAGCAGGTCGCCACGGCCGGCCTCAAGCTGGCCTCGCCCACCAAGTGGTCCGACACCGGCGTGCACGAAGCACTGGTGTGGGGAAGTGCCGCAGGGTCGGGCAAGAAGCCGTACCGGGTGTGCGTGGATCTGTCCGGTCCGGCCTTCAAGTGCTCCTGCCCCAGCCGCAAGTTCCCCTGCAAGCACGCCGTCGGTCTGCTGCACCTGTGGAGCCAGGGCCAGGTGGCTGGCGGGGAGCCGGAGGCTTTCGCCGCCGAGTGGCTGGAGGGCCGGGCCAAGCGCGCCCAGCAGAAGGCCGCGCGGCAGGAGTCCGCGGACCACCCCGAGGCCCCGGCCCGGGCAGCCGCCTCCGCAAAGAGCGCCGCGGCTCGAGCTCGCACCCGCGAACGGCGCATCACCGAGGGGCTGGCGGACCTGGAGCGGTGGCTGGCCGACCAGTTCCGCCAAGGGCTGGCCAACAGCTCGGCCCAGCGCCCCAAGCAGCTGACGGCCTTCGCCTCCCGCATGGTCGATGCCCAAGCCCCCGGAGTCGCCCGGCGCCTGACGGCCCTGTCACGACTGACGGACTCCTCCCCCAACTGGCCCGAGCGACTGGTCGACGGGCTCGGGCTGCTCCACCTGCTCATTCGGGCCTGGACCCGCCGTGAGCAGCTGCCCGACGACCTGAGGGCCACTGTCTGCTCCTACGTAGGGATCACCGTGCGTACCGAGGACGTCCTGGCCTCGCCCGGCGTCGGTGACACCTGGGTGGTCGTGGCCGGCCGGGACACCGTGGAGGGCAGGCTCGCCGAGCGTCGCCTGTGGCTCTACGGCACGACCACCCGGCGCTGGGCGCTCATCCTCGCCTTCGCCCCCGTCTCCGGCGGTTTCTCCACCACTGTCGTTCCCGGGACCCGGTTCGACGCCGTCGCACACTTCTATCCGGGGCGCGGCCAGCTGCGCGTAGCCCTGTCCGATGAGCAGCCCTCGCAGCCCGTGACCGGCTGGGTGCCCGAGCCCTCAGGGACGGCGTCCGCTCGGGACGCCTGGAGGCGTGCTGTCGCCACGGACCCGTGGGTGGAAGCCGTACCAGTGCTGGTCTCAGGGCGCTTCCGTCTGCTCGGCAACGGTGAGCCGGCACTGGGGGACGCCGACGGGGCGCTGCCGCTCATCGTGCCCGACGACGCCCGATGGGTTCTGCCGCTTCTGGCCGACAGTGACGAGGTCACGGTTGCCGGTGAGCTGTCGCCCGCGGGCCTGCGGGCTCTGAGTGTTGTCACCAACGGAGAGGTGCGTGCCCTGTGAGTGACCTGTCCCGGTTGTCCCAAGCCGCCGTCATCGGAACACGTGCGAGACCCTTCTCCTCGAAGGCCCTCCCCAGAGCCGTCGCCGAAGCTCTCCCCGCCCAGCAGGAGAAGACAGAGGGTGGGGATGCGGGCGACGCGGCGGACGGCACCAGTGTGCTCCTGGACGCGGCCGCCGCCTACGGTGCGGTGCACCGCGCCACGATTCCCTCGGTCCCCTCCTCCGCCGCCCGGGACACCGGTTGGCCAACGTCGTCGCGCCCCCTGGCGCCGCAGGCGCTGCGCCCCGTCCTCGAGCAGATCCTGGCCAGCAAGCCCCAGCAGCAGCTGCTGGCCACCGCACTGGGGCTGGTGGCCGACTGCGACTGGAGGCTGCCGGCCCCGCTCCTCGTGCGCGTCCTCAATGAGACCGCCTACAGGCACGAGGAGCGCGAGGCGGTCCTCGACGTCATCGACGAACGCGCCGCAGCGGTGCTCCGCGAGCATCCGGTGTGGGGCAAGCGGGTCGAGCCCTTGGTGTCCCTGCCCGGCGGCGGCTCCGGGGACGACTCCGTGTGGAGACTGGGCACCACCGCCCAGCGGCTCGCCTACTTCAGGCGGCTGCGCGCCCAGGACCCGGCTGCAGCACGGACCCTCATGGTGACGTCATGGAAGAAGGAGAAGGCCGAGGCCCGCGAGGGGATCGTCGAGGCGCTGACCACCGGTCTGGGAGAGGCGGACCTGCCTATGCTGGAGATGGCCATCACGGACCGCTCCGGAGGGGTGCGCCAGGCGGCGGCCCAGGTGCTCCTCCATCTGCCCGAATCCGGCCTGGTCCAGCGCGCCGAGGCCCTGGCCGCCTCGCATATGAGCGTCACCAAGCGGTTTCTGCGCACCCCCCGGGTGGACTGCCGACCCATCGAGGTGACCGACGAGGTCCTGCGTGACGAGTACGGGGAGCGCGGCACCGGAGACCCCTCCCGAGTCGACGTCGGCCCACCGGCCGCCAGGAAAGCGGCTGCCGGACACCCTCCTGCTTTGCTGGAGGAGGTGGTCGGACGCGTCCCGATCGACCGCTGGCCGGCTCTCATCGGGCTGTCCGCCGGTCAGCTCCTCGAGGCCGAGGTGACCTTCGAGGGCAAGCCGCTGGATCTGAGCAGTGCCCTGTTCACCGCGGACCGCCGTGAAAGTGGCGCCCTCATCGAGGCCTGCACGGTCGACGCCTTCAAGCGGGGTGATCTCGATCGCTTCACCGACATGCGCCGCTTCTGGCCGCGCCCTTACTCCGCGGAGCACTCGCGCCGCATGGTCTCCTTCCTCCGGTCCGCCCTCGGCTCGCACCGACCCGAGGACATCGGCTACTGGACCACCCAGGAGACCACCAGGCTGCCGGTCTCCTGCCACGCGGCGGTCCTGCCCGAGGCACTGGCCCTGATGGAGGAGGTCTCCCGTCCCGACTCAGCGCCGGCCTTCGTGACCGACGCCGTCGAAGGGCTGCGTCTGAGACTCCGGCTGGAGGCTCTGCGCACTCCGCCGTCCTAGCCGCACCGTAAGCCCCACGCCCTGTTTCTTCCTGACCATCCGCCGACCACCCGCCCATCAGCCACCGAGGAGCTCCCGTGACCAGCACCCAGACCATGGATCAGACCAGCACTGACAACGCGCCCCTGCTGCGCCCGCACGCCGAGCAGCGCTACGCCGAGGAGCTCGCCGCCCTGGCACGTCTTGACGAGCGCACCCGGCCGGCGAGCTGGCGGCTCTCACCCTGGGCGGTGGTCACCTACCTCATGGGCGGCACGTTGGAGGACGGCACCGTCATCACCCCGAAGTACGTCGGCAATCGGCGTCTCATCGAGGTAGCCGTGGCAACCCTGGCCACGGACCGGGCCCTGCTCCTTCTGGGGGTGCCGGGAACGGCGAAGTCCTGGGTGAGCGAGCACCTGGCCGCGGCGATCTGCGGCACCTCCACGCTCCTGGTTCAGGGCACGGCGGGCACCTCGGAGGAGGCG
This sequence comes from Actinomyces sp. HMSC075C01, assembly GCF_001812965.1. NCBI lineage: Bacteria > Bacillati > Actinomycetota > Actinomycetes > Actinomycetales > Actinomycetaceae > Actinomyces > Actinomyces sp. HMSC075C01. Next base: position 13,877 of record NZ_KV810984.1, on the reverse strand, counting down.
GTGCGCTACGGCTGGAACTACGCCCGGCTCCTGGCCGAGGGCCCCTCACAGGCGGCACTCGTCCCCTCCCCCATCATGACGGCCATGGGGACGGGCCGGATCGCCCGGGTCGAGGAGCTCACCCGCATGCCCTCCGACGTTCAGGACGCCCTCATCACGGTGCTCAGCGAGAAGACCCTCCCGGTGCCGGAGCTGGGCACCGAGGTGCAGGCGCACGGGGGCTTCAACCTCATCGCCACCGCCAATGACCGCGACCGCGGCGTCAACGACCTCTCGGCGGCGTTGCGCCGCCGCTTCAACACGGTGGTGCTGCCGCTGCCGGCCTCGGCGGAGGAGGAGGTGAGCATCGTTGCTCGCCGCGTGGAGGACCTCGGTTCTGCGCTCCAGCTGCCTGCCGCGGAGGGCGCCCTGGAGGAGATCCGTCGGGTGGTCACCGTCTTCCGCGAGCTGCGCCAGGGTGTGACGGAGGACGGACGCACGAGCCTGAAGTCGCCGTCGGGCACCCTGTCCACGGCGGAGGCGATCTCGGTGGTCACCAACGGTCTGGCCATGAGCGCCCACTTCGGCGACGGCGTCCTGCGGCCCTCGGACGTGGCCGCCGGGATCCTCGGGGCGGTGGTGAGCGACCCGGTGGCTGATCAGGTGGTGTGGTCAGAGTACCTGGAGGCTGTGGTGCGCGAGCGCCGCGACTGGTCGGACTTCTACCGCGCCTGCCATGAGGTCGGGCAGTGACCGTCGGCGCAGGGCTCAGCTCCGGGGCCGACGTCGGAGCCGAGGCCGAGTCCGCAGGCGGCACTGCAACCGGGGCCGAGGACCCGCGCCCACCTGTGCGGGTCCTGGGCATCCGTCACCACGGTCCGGGCTCGGCACGGGCCCTGGCCACGGTGTTGGAGGACTACCGGCCCGACTGCGTCCTCATCGAGGGGCCGGCAGACGCCGATGGTCTCATCGAGTGGGCGGGCCGAGGGCTGGAGCCGCCGGTGGCACTGCTCGCCTGGGACAACACCGATCCTTCGCAGGCCTCCTTCTGGCCGATGGCCGTCTTCTCCCCCGAGTGGCAGGCGCTGTCCTGGGCGGTGACGCACGGGGCGCAGGCCCATTTCATGGATCTGCCGGCTGCCGCCGTCCTGGCCGCCCGGAAGGCCGAACGGGAGCGGGCCCGGTCGGAGGCCGACGCCGAGGCCGGAACCGAGGGCGAGGTGGAGACCGAGGAGCCTCTTGACGATACGAGTGGCTCGGAAGACCCAAGCGACTCGGGCGGCTCGGAGGGGACGGACAGCCCAGCGGATAGCGGATCGGAGGGCGCGGACGTCGCGGCCCGGGACACGGCCCAGCCGGTGCGGACCGACCCGATCGCGGAGCTGGCGCGCCTGGCCGGCTATGAGGACCCGGAGGCCTGGTGGGAGGACGTCGTCGAGCTGCGTATGGAGGGCGACCCCTTCGACGCACTGACCGAGGCGATCGGGCTCCTGCGGGAGGCCTCCCCAGAGACCGACGAGGCCACGCTGCGCCGCGAGGCGCATATGCGCAAGGTTCTCCGGGCGGCCAAAAGGGCGGGCCACGAGCGGATCGCCGTCGTGTGCGGGGCGTGGCACGCCCCGGCGCTGGCCGGCAGGCCGCCGAAGGTCGCCCAGGACAACGCCCGGCTCAAGGGCATGGCGAAGGCCAGGACGTCGCTGACCTGGGTGCCGTGGACACACCAGCGTCTGGCCGGGGGCAGCGGTTACAGCGCCGGGGTGGAGTCGCCGGGCTGGTACCACCTGCTTTTCACCGCACCGGACCGGCCGGTCGTGCGCTGGCTGACGCAGGTGGCCGCGTCGCTGCGCCGTCAGGACCTGCCGGTCTCCTCTGCCCACATCATTGAGGCGGCGCGGCTGGCCCAGAGTCTTGCCGCGCTGCGCGGGCGCCCCATGGCCGGTCTCGACGAGCTGAGCGAAGCGGTCCTGTCGGTCATGTGCGATGGCAGCACGGTGCGGGCAGCCGCCGCGACCCGTGAGGTTCTCATCAGCGAGGCGCTCGGCAGCGTGCCCGACGGCGTCCCCATGGTCCCCCTGGACGCCGATCTGCGCTCGACCGCCAAGAGCCTGCGCATGGCCTTCGCGGCGGCTCCCAAGACACTCTCCCTGGACCTGCGCAAGCCGCGGGACCTGGCCAAGTCCCAGCTGCTGCGACGCCTGGAGATTCTGGGGATCACCTGGGGCAGACGGCAGCGGGTGGCCTCGAGCGGCACCTTCAAGGAGGTCTGGGAGCTCGAGTGGGACCCGGAGATGTCCGTGCAGGTGGTGGAGGCCGCGGCCTTCGGCACCACAGTGGCCTCCGCCGCCGGGAACGCCCTGCTGGGCGCCACCGACTCCCTGCCGCAGGTGACCAGGTCGGTGGAGAAGGCGCTGACGGCCGGTCTGTCCGAGGTCGTGCCCACGCTGCTGGGAATCCTCGATGAGCAAGCGGCCCGCGAGATGGATATCGTCCGGCTGCTGGGCTCGGTGCCGGCCCTGGCCCGCTCCCAGCGCTACGGGGACGTGCGCGGCACGGACGCCTCCAGTCTGGAGGCGGTGACCCGAGCCGTCCTGGTGCGCGGGTGCGCGGGGATGCCTGCGGCGGCCGCGAACGTGGATGCCCAGGTGGCCCGCACGCTGCGTACGACGATCGACGAGGTCCAGGACGTCATCGGTCTCCTGGACGAGCAGGCCGCGACGCTGTGGAACGGTGCGCTGCGCTCCGCGCTGGCCACCCGGAGCCTGCCGGGTCTGCTGGCCGGACGCATCACCCGGATGCTCCTGGACGCCGGGGAGCTGGACCGCGACGACGCCGCCTCGAGGCTGTCCCGGGCGCTGTCACAGGGCACGCAGGCCGAGGAACAGGCCGAGTGGATCGAGGGCTTCCTCGCGGGGGACATCCTCCTGCTCAGCTATGACAACACCCTGCTTGAGGTGCTCAACGAGTGGCTGGCGCGCATCGGGGACCAAGCCTTCGTCGACGTCCTGCCCGCGCTGCGACGAGCCTTCGGCCAGTGGCCGAGCCCTCAGAAGACGGACCTGGCCCGGCAGATCCGGGACCTCGGGTCCCCCACCCCGGACGGGAACGGCCCGGTAGAAGAGGCCTTCGACGACGTCGAGGCGGTTCTGGACACCGTGAGCATGATCCTGGGAGGTACCCGATGACCGCGTGCGAGCGCACCGACGACGAGAACCAGCCGGAGCAGCACACCGGCCAGGCAGTCCCAGCGGACCCGGCCGACCGGGCCGACCGGGCCGACCGGGCCGACGTCGAACCCACCACGATTGAGCAGCGCTGGCGCCTGGCCCTGGGCGTGGACGCGCGTGGCTACTCCACCTCGCTGTCGGAGGGCCACAGGGCGATGGACGCGGCACTGGCGGACCTGTACGACGTCGACCCGCAGGACAAGGAGCGCGGGGGCCTGGGCGGCTCCGCACCCCATGTGGCTCGCTGGCTGGGGGACATTCGCAAGTACTTCCCCTCACGAGTCGTGCGGGTCATGCAGACCGATGCCATTGACCGCCTGGGGCTCACGACTCTCCTGCTGGAGCCCGAGGTGCTCCAGGGCGTGGAACCCGACGTGCACCTGGCGGCGACGTTGGCCACCCTGTCGGAGATGATTCCTCAGGAGGCCAAGGCGACGGCGCGCACGGTCGTCGACAAGGTCGTCAAGGAGGTGGAGGAGCGGATCGCCGACCGGCTTCAGCAGTCGGTGCGCGGTGCGCTGGACCGCTCCAGGAGGACCTCGCGGCCCCAGCTGGCCGACATCGACTGGAACCGGACCATTGCCGCGAACCTCAAGAACTACGTGCCGGAGCTGGGCACGGTCATCCCGGAGAGGCTCGTGGGGCACGGCAGACGCCATCGGGGCATTCAGAAGGAGTTCACCATCTGCATGGACCAGTCCGGGTCCATGTCCTCCTCGGTCATCTACGCCTCCATCATGGCGGCGGTCATGGCCTCGATCCGTTCACTGCGTACCATGCTGGTCGCCTATGACACCGCTGTCACGGACCTGACGCCGCTGCTGTCAGACCCTGTCGACGTCATCTTCGGGACCCAGCTCGGCGGCGGCACGAACACCTCCCCGGCCATCGAGTACTGCCGGCAGACGATCACGCGGCCGGCGGACTCGGTGTTCATCCTCATCAGCGACCTGTACGACTCCGACCCGACGCAGATGCTGGGACGGGTGCAGGAGCTGCTGGGAAGCGGGGTGCAGGTCGTCGTCCTGCTCGCCCTGAGTGACAACGGCGTCCCCAGCTACAACCACGACGTCGCCAAGCGGCTGGCCGCGATGGGGGTGCCGGCCTTCGGGTGCACGCCGGACGCCTTCCCGGGTCTGCTGGCGGCCGCGATCCACGGTGAGGACCTGGGCCGGTGGGCTGATGAGCAGGCGGCTGCGCAGGCCGAGGGCGCCTGAACCGGCCGGCAGCGTCCCAGTACGAGCGGGGCGTCCTACGGCCGGTACCCCAGATCTCGAGCCACCGCCGAAGCCGACTCACCAGCCACGACACGCGCCACCGCATCGCGACGCCCCCTGACTAACCCCAGTCCCAAACATAAAACACCCCTCTACGAGTGGTGCATCCACCACCAGAACCCACCGCCCCCCGACGCGCAAGATGTCCTCGGCCGCGTTGGATGCAGGTCGGCGCCTCAGGCCTCGGTGCGCGCGAGCTCGCGGGCGAAGGCCTCGTGGTTGTCTGGCGAGGACAGGACGAAGCGGATGAGTTTCAGGCTGCCGACGGCGTCGGGATCGGTGCGGGAGCGCTGCTCGACGGCGCGGGCCGCAGCCACGGCGATCTCGGCGACCTGGGCGATGGGCCATCCGTAGACACCGGCGGAGACGGCCGGCAGGGCGATGCCGGCGCAGCCGAGCTGGATGGCGAGCTCCAGGGAGCTATCGAAGCAGGCGCGCAGCAGGGCGGGGTCGTCCTCGCCGGCGTGGAGGTTGGGGCCCACGGTGTGGATGACCCAGGCGGCGGGCAGGTCGAAGCCGGGGGTGGCCACGGCTCGGCCGACCGGCAGTCCGTCGGGCAGCTCGGTGTCACGCACCTTCTGGCAGGCGTCGAGCAGGCGGGGGCCGGCGGCGCGATGGATGGCTCCGTCGACTCCCCCTCCGCCCAGGAGGGTGCTGTTGGCGGCGTTGACGATGGCGTCGACCTTCTCGGTGGTGATGTCGCCGACGACGGCCTCAATGCGCATGGGAACTCCTTGTCTGCGGCGGGTGTCCTCCGTCTTGTCAGCCCTTGCGCCTCACGGGCGGGATGGGGCCCGAGGATGACGGTGCCCGGGCCGCTCAGGGTGCTCCGGGGTGCGGGCCAGCAGGCGGACCGGCCGTAAGCAGCCTGGCACGGTGGGCGTCTCGGGCCAACCAGGTTCCGACAGGGAGCGAACATTGACGTGACAGAGGACTCAGCCGATCCGATTTCCTCCCCGCGGTGGGTGGAGGCTATGCTGTCGCCTGCTGCACACGGGGTGTGGCGCAGTTTGGTAGCGCGCTTCGTTCGGGACGAAGAGGTCGTGGGTTCAAATCCCGCCACCCCGACGACGAGGACGTCCGCGAGCTTGCTCGTGAGACGTCCGAGGAGGAGGGGGTAAGAGGCCGCCAGGCCGAATACCCCGACCAAGGAGGAAACCCATGAGCTTGCTCATGAGGTTTCCGACGCGTAGGGGTCGACAGGCCGAAGGGCCTAAGCACCCCGACGATGAGAAGGCCTGCGGGTTCGCTCGCGGGCTTTCTGGCGTACCAGAGCCGAAGAGACCAGTTCAGCCCCACCGGAGTCGACCAGCACTATGGCTCAGTGTCCACAGCGCTGACATCAACGGCCCCGACGCCCCTGCACCCAGCTGAGATCGTTGGAATGCCGCAGTTTCGCCCAGGCATGCAGCGCCGATTCGGGGCTGATGTCAGCACCATGGACACCGACACCCCGCAGTCCCTCGGTACCATCCTTTGCCCCACCGTCAAGCCTCCCCACGTCGCGGGGGTTCGGTCGGGCGCGACTTCTCGCTTCACAGTCACGCCCGACCGCCTGCACTGCACGAGCGTCGGGCGCCATGGCACGAAGGTCGGGCGTACTGCATGGGGGTCGGGGGTTCGAGCAGTGCGCACAACCCACGGCCAGCGCCTCCCGACCCTCGGGCAGTGGGAGCCCGGGACGAGGCCGCCGACCGAACGCTCTACCCTGAGGTGAGGACACCACCGGGAAGGAGGCCACACATGCCGGATCCCAGCACCGAGCTCGAGGAGCTGCGTCGCAGGGTCGAGGAGCAGTCCCACCGAATCGATGAGCTCCAGGACGCCCTCCACACACTGTCGATCGCGGTCCAGTACCGGCAGGAGGAGCCCTACCTGGCCTTCCTGGCGGAGCACGGCATCGCCGGCCGACGGCGGCTCGCACTGAACGGGGTCATCAATGGGGTGCTCTCCCGGGCCCGGGGTGACGTCCTCTCCCTGGGCCAAGGCGCCCGCACTGAGCTGGCGGAGGACTATCCCGCACTGGCCGAGGCCTACCTACCCGAACCGATCGACGGCGACGAGGCGGTCCGCGTCGTCGGCGAGGTGCTGGGTAGTGAACATCTCGGCAAGCAGGCACTCGAGGCCCACCGCGCCCGCGGCCTGGGACTCGAAGGCCACCAGGCACTCACCAGCTGCTCAGACATCCCACCCCGCGACACGTAGCCATGTTGCCCCGCATGGCCGAACCGTTCGACGCCGGTGCTCGCGCATCAGCGATACATCCGAGCCGCGTCGACGATCCCGCCGAGCAAGGGCCGTGCAGTGACGGACCGGAGGGACCGGATCATCCAGCCCTCACGCTCACACAACGTGACACGGGTCCTGCCTGCTCACGAAGGCAGACAGGACCCGCTACAACCGAAGACCGCTACTTCTCCTGCTTCTTAGCGTTGATCGTAAACGGCCCGCCGCCGGAGTCGGTACCCGTGAGAGTCAAGGTCTTGGTCTTCTTGTCCCACGACAACGGGATATCCATCTCGTCAGCACTCTCATACCGCCACTTGAATGACTTCGGAATCTCCTCGGTATTCACCTCTTCCGGAATACCCACACCAACCCCCTGAGATCCCTCATTGAAGAACCACTCAGCATCTCCGGTCTCTTTGAGCGTCAAGGACGTACCCGACAAGCTCCAGGTCCCCTCCGTCTGACGATCCTGGTCTCCACTCTTGGGGACGAAGGTCCATTTTCCGTCCGCCACCGTCACCGTGACGTCAGGGGCCTTCTCCAGGCCGTCCATGGTGACCTCCCAGGTCCCGGTGGCGAACTTCTTGAAGGCCAAGGTGGATCCGGAGCAGCCGGTCAGCGGGGCGATAGCCGCACCGACGGCCGCGATCGACAGGTACTTGAGGGTCTCGCGACGACCAAGGGCGTGAGCGAGGAACCGAATCTGCTGTCGCATGACATGCGTCCTTCGAGGTGAGTCGGGGGAACGGGCACTATGAGGCACCCAGGACTGACCGGCTCAATGTACCCATTTCCCACCTCCCTCGCAGGCGATTAAGGCAAACGCCGCCATTCACGTGCACGCGCACGTTACCGAATTCATCAGACAACACGCGAAGCTGACGGTAACATTCTCGCTCCGCTCACATCGCGCCACCTCTGCTCGCCAAAATCAAGAATCCATGACGCATCCGCAACCCCCTTTTCTCGTCCCTCACTCCTCCTGCCGTCATCACACCCCCGCCGCAGCCCCCAGGGCGCGACCGCCCCACGCACCCCGCACAGCCGGCCGTCCGGCTCCGCCGTCGGAACCGGCTCCCCTCACCCCACCCGCCCTCCTCGCCACCCACAGCCGGGACATATGCCGCCCACAGGCGCACCGGCTAGGCTGACTCCCGGATATTCACCCCGGGGAAAGGACGAGCGAGCGTGACCGAGCCTCCATGCGACTCCGCCGCCCCCACCGCCGCCTCCCCCTCCCCCCGAGCCCCCCGACGCCTGAAGTACGTCGAGGCCGTCCTGTGCATCGGCTTCGCCCTGGCCTTCCTCGTGTGGACCTACCTGAGCGCCCCGGGACCGCTCGCCCCCGGCGCCACACACCGCTCCCCCGCCATCGACGCCCTCCTGCCGACCCCCGACGCCCAGCTGCGGTCAGCCGCCGGCCAGCTCGCCGAGGCCTTCGCGACCCTCACCCACCCCTTCCTCATCCTCGGGCTCATCGTGGCCGGGGTCGCCTACGCCTACACGGCCCGCATGCGCCGCCTGAGCGTCTCGCTGGCCATCGCCGCCGCCGGCATCCCCACGCAGTACCTCATCGCCCTGTACCTGGCCCGCCCCGCCCCGGGCTCCACCTTCTCCGACTCCATCGCCGCCTTCGAGTACTCCTACCCCAACGCGCACATCACGGCGATGACCCTGGCCTCCTGGGTCCTGGTGACCCTCGCACGCGCCCACCACCGCAGCACCATGGTCGCCGCCGGCACCGTCCTGGGCTACGCGGCCGTCGCCGTGACTGCCGTCAGCCAGTGGTACATGGGCCTGGCTGCGCTCAGCGACCTCATCGGCGGCTTCCTCCTGGGTGCCGCCTTCGCGAACCTGGCCCTGTGGGTCGGCGGCATCGACGCGATCCTCACCAGCTGGGTCAATCGCCGCCTGTCGCGCGCCAGCAGCGAGAAGCGCGCCGCCGTCATCTACAACCCCACCAAGTTCGATGATCTCTCGCTCCTGCGCCGTCGGGTCGCCGCCGAGGTGCGCGCCGCCGGCTGGCTGCCCACCGTCTGGCTGGAGACCACCCCCGACGACCCCGGCCGCTCCATGGCCCGTCGCGCCCTGGAGGCCGGCGTCGACCTGGTCATGGTGGCCGGCGGCGACGGCACCGTGCGCGCCGTCTCCTCCGAGCTGGCCGGCACCGAGATGCCCATGGCTCTCATCCCCGCCGGCACCGGCAACCTGCTGGCCCGCAACCTGTCCGTCCCCTTGGACACCGATGCCGCCATCCGCCTGGCCCTGCACGGCCGCCTCCAGGCCATCGACATGGTCACCTGCGCCTTCGACGACGGCCAGGAGCGCTTCGTCGTCATGGCCGGCATGGGCCTGGACGCCCAGATCATGGAGTCCACCGACTCGGGCCTGAAGAAGGTCATCCGCTCGGGCGCCTACGCGGTGGCCGCCGTCCAGAACGCGGTCCCCGACCCCTTCACCGCCACCATCACCCTCGACGACGCACCCCCGGTGCGCCGCCAGATGGTCATGGCGCTCATGGGCAACGTCGGCACCATCACCGCCGGCATGACCCTCTTCCCGCGAGCCACCCCCTCCGACGGCCTGGTCGACCTGCTCCTGGCCAGCCCCGGCAAGGTCGTGGACTGGGCCCGCCTGGGAGCGCAGATCCTCACCGGCCAGGAGATGGAGGGCTTCACCCTCACCCGCGCCCGGAAGGTCCTCATCGAGGCCGACCGCCCCGTCCCCTTCGAGCTCGACGGCGACACGGTCGGCTCCACCCGCACCCTGCGCGCCGAGGTCGAGGACGGCGCCCTGCACGTCGTCGTCCCCCAGTAAGTCGCCCCGAGAGCGCCCCCGGCCCTCGCGAACCGGGCCGGCCACGTGAGCATCGTGACGCATCCGTGACCAGCCCCGCTGCCCTAGACTGACGCCCAGTTGTTCCCCGTATGGGTGACTACAGCCCCCATCCGGGCACCCGCGCCCCGATCACATCGTCGGCGCGCCCCTCTTCAGCCAGCAGGAGTTCCATGCGTTCTCGTCTTACGGTCGCCCTCGGCCGCACAGCGCGCCTGGCCGCCCGCGTGCGCGGCGGCGGCAGCGGCGGCACCGCCTTCCCCGGCCTGGTCATGGAGCGCACCGACCCCGGTTTCCTGGAGCGCACCCTCGGCCGTCTGCCCCGCGGCGTCATCGTGGTCTCGGGCACCAACGGCAAGACCACGACCACCAAGATGGTCGTCCAGCTCCTGCGCGAGCAGGGCCTGAAGGTCTTCACCAACCGAACCGGCTCGAACTTCGTGCGCGGCGTGCTCGCCTCCCTGCTCACCGAGGTCGACGCCGCCGGCAACCTGGACGCCGACATCGCCGTCCTCGAGCTCGACGAGGCCCACGCCGTGCACTTCGTGGCCCGGGTCCGCCCGCGCGCCTGCCTCCTGCTCAACGTCATGCGCGACCAGCTCGACCGCTTCGGCGAGATCGACTACACCGCCTCCCTGCTGCACTCGATCGCCCAGGCCACCAGCGACGTCGTCGTCCTCAACGGCGACGACCCGCGCCTGGCCGCCCCCGCCTTCCTGGAGGGCGTCAGCGCCCGCGTCGTCTCCTTCGGCGCCGGGGAGGACCTGCGCTCCCTGTTCCTGTCCGACGACGACCTGCGCACCGGCCTGGTCAGCCCTCGTCAGGCCGGCCAGGCCCCCGGACCGCGCGTCACCCTGGAGGCCATCGACGGCCAGCGTGCCACCGTGCGCGTGGACGGGGTCTCCCACGAGGTCAGCTTCGCCATCCCCGGCGTCCACAACCTGCTCAACGCCTGCGCCGCCCTCGGGGTGGTCCTGGAGGTGTTGGGCGAGGACGCCGACCTGCCCGGGCTGCTGACCACCCTGGGCACCGTGCAGGCCGCCTTCGGCCGCGGCGAGGTGCTGACCCTGGATGGCCGCCCCGTCCAGCTGTCCCTGGTCAAGAACCCGGCCGGCTTCCGTATGGGACTGCTCTCGGCGGCCTCCCAGGCCCAGGACGGCGAGGTCGTGGTCGTGGCCATCAACGACGAGTACGCCGACGGCCGGGACATGTCCTGGCTGTGGGACGTGGACTTCTCGGCCCTGCGCGCCGGCGGGGTCGCCGTCGTCACCGGGGTGCGGGCCTGGGACATGGCCCTGCGACTGCGCTACGACGAGGTCGAGGTCGCCGAGGTCGAGCCCGACCTGCGCCGGGCCGTGGCCCTCATGCGCCGGGTGGCCGCCGACACCGACCGCCCCATGCGGATCTTCACCACCTATACCGCGATGCTGGCCCTGCGCTCGATCCTGGGCGAGATGACGGACGTTGAGGAGGTCATGTCATGACCGCGCGCTATGAGCACACCACTGACGGCCCCGCCCGCGGGCACCTGCGCCTGCTCCAGCTCTACCCGCGGGACATGAACATCTACGGCGACTGGGGCAATACGCTCGTGCTGGCGCGGCGCGCCCAGTGGCAGGGCTACGATGTCGAGCTGCTCTCCTACGACCCGGGCGACGAGCTGCCCGGCGACATCGACATCCTCGTGGGCGGCGGCGGCCAGGACTCCGGTCAGGACCGCATCAAGGAGGACCTGGTCAAGGTCGGCCCCACCCTCAAGGCGTGGGCGGCCGACGGCGTCCCGATGCTGGCCATCTGCGGCCTCTACCAGCTCTTCGGGCACGGCTTCACCACTGCCAAGGGCCAGGAGTTCCCCGGCATCAGCCTCATGGACGCCCATACGGTGGCCGGAGACACCCGCCTCATCGGCAACATCACCCTGGACACCGAGGACTTCGGCGCGGTGGTCGGCTACGAGAACCACTCCGGCCTGACCACCCTGGGGTCGGGCGCACGCCCCTTCGGCACAGTGAAGGTGGGCGACGGCAACAACGGCAAGGACTCCACCGAGGGCGGGCGCATCCACCACGTCATCGGCACCTACCTGCACGGCTCCCTGCTGCCCAAGAACCCGGCCGTGGCCGACTGGCTGCTGGCCCGCGCCGCCGAGCACGCCGGCGCCACCTGGGAGCCCGAGCCGCTCGACGACTCCTGGGCCGAGCGCGCCCGCGCCGTGGCCATGTCCCGGCCCCGCTGACCTCTCGGCAGCGCCAAGGTGTGACGACGAACCTGCCGGGGGCAGCAGGGCCTCTCCTCCTTCCGGGCCGTCGTCACACCTCTGTTATTTTCACAAGAGATATCGGACCTAATGCGAGAGAAGTAAGGAGAGATTCACGTCACTCCTATTCGATATCGAGCATTTTCTGAGGTTCCTCTCATGGAGTTGGAAGGAAAGTGGCGGGCATCCCACCCCTCCGAAACACAGAAGCCTCACCTCAGGCACGTTCACCATACGATCACTCACTGTTGGGCACTGATTTATTCAGGCCGTCACCCCAACGTGACACCAGCACATCAGACATTGCAGAACGCCTGCCATGACAGCCCAGAATTCTACTGGTTTCGATAAGCCACTGCCGCCTCACCAGGCACCTCAAGCCCCCTCATGAATCTGGGGGAGGCGGGGCACAGGGGAAGGACTCTCGGCTTCATGTGAAATATCCCCGTACGACCATCTCGATATTTTATCGATCAGCCGCCCCCTGCTTCCGAAAGAATGACGCCGCGCAGAAGCAGGAGGTGGTCGCACCACATTTTATACGGTCCGGCTCCATGATCGGACCTCACCTGAAGCAGCCACAGCCCCCGCTCCCAGGATTCTATAAGAAATCGTTCCCCCTCCCACCGCGCCTCCGGCCGGAAGGCTCGCACTGAGGCAGAACGCCATCTGGCCTGCTGTGAGACAGAGAAGCATTCCCTTAGACTCCTATCGACGAAGCCACCTTCATGTCGACCCGAGGACACCATGGATTTCGCTGTTCCACGACACCGCGCCCCCGACGGCACCACGTACCTTCCCGAACCGGGTGCCGCCACCTTCGCACTGTCGGACCTGAGCCCCGGCACCAGCGGACGCATCACCGGCCTGCTCGACGACGGCGTCGGCGGGGTCCTCGTCAAGCGCCTGCGCAACCTGGGATTCATCCCCGGACGGATCGCCACGCCGCTGCGCCGCGCCCCGATGGGGGACCCGGTGGTCTACCGCGTCTCCGACTATGAGCTGTGCCTGCGCCGTAAGGAGGCCCGACTCATCCAGGTCACCACCGTGGAGGCCGAGAACCGCATCATCCTCCAACCCAGGCCGGCCGGACGGCACGCGGCCGACGACCCCGCAGCACCGAACACGGGAGAGACTCTGTGAGCACCCACGACACCACGCGGCACGCCACCGGGCAGTCGCAGCACCGCGACCAGCCCTATGACGGCGCCGACTGCCACTGCGGCTCAGGAAGCTCCAAGACCCTGGTGGCCGACGCCCCGCGCGTCGCCCTGGCAGGCGCTCCCAACGCCGGCAAGACCTCCATCTACAACGCCCTGACCGGCCTGCACGCCAAGACCGGCAACTACCCCGGCGTCACCGTCCAGCGGTCGATGGGAACCTGCAAGGTCGGCGGTAAGACCCTGACCATCGAGGACCTGCCGGGCGCCTACTCCCTGGACCCGATCAGCCCCGACGAGCAGATCGTCCACGACGTCCTCACCGGGACCTCGACCACGGTCAGCGCCCCGGACGCCCTGGTCATCGTCGTCGACGCCACGACGCTGCAGCGCGGCATGAACTTCATCGCCGAGGCCCTGTCCCTGGGACTGCCGACCTGCCTGGTGGTCACCATGACCGACGAGCTCAGCCGCCGCTCAGGTCGACTCAACGTCGCGGCCCTCGGGCAGGCCCTGGGGATCCCCGCCGTGCGAGTCATCGGGCACCGCGGCGTCGGCATGCCCGACCTGCGCGCCCAGCTCGCCCAGGTCGAGAACTGGCAGCGCACCCCGCTGCCGCCGCCCACCACCCCCGACGAGATCACCTCCTGGGCCGACTCGGTGCTGGCCGCCGCGGACTACCAGGCCCCCGAGAGCGACCAGATCACCTCCGCGGTCGACAAGGTCCTGCTGCGCCCCGTCCCCGGCACCATCGTGTTCTTCACGATCATGTTCTTCTTCTTCCAGGCGATCTTCACCTGGGCGGCTCCCTTCCAGGACGCCGTCGAAGGAGGCTTCGGGTACCTGGGGCAGCTGGTGCACGAGTGGCTCGATCAGTCCCATCCGCTCATCGCCGGGCTCCTGGGGGATGGCCTCA